>JAEUPE010000140.1 GCA_016790435.1 Rubrivivax sp.
CCTCGAAGATCAAGGAACTGCAGAGCCAGGGCCACAAGGTCGGCATGGTCGGCGACGGCATCAACGACGCCCCGGCACTGACGCAGGCCGACGTCGGCTTCGCGATCGGCGCCGGTACCGACGTGGCCATGGAAAGCGCCCAGGTCGTGCTGATGAAGAGCGACCCTTACGACGTCGTCGGCGCGATCGAACTGTCGCGCGCGACGCTGCGCAAGATGCACCAGAACCTGTGGTGGGCGGTGGGCTACAACGTGATCGCCTTCCCGCTCGCCGCCGGCGTGTTCTACCCGTTCACGCTCTCGCCCGAGGTCGCGGCGCTGTCGATGTCCGGCAGCTCGGCCATCGTGGCGATCAATGCGCTGATGCTCAAGCGCACCAAGCTCGCCGGCATCCGCAGCGTGCAGTCCCTGGCCGCCGCCTCGTCGGGCGCGGCGCAGAGCCAGGGTGCGGCGGCCTGAACTCAGCGCCGCCCGCCGCGCCAGGACGACCTCGACCCCGCCGCGTCGCACCCGCAGGACACCGCGATGACGACCCCGCATGGCGTGGATCCGAATCGGTCGCTGCAGGCGGCCGGCGGCCTGGGGCGCGCGCAGCTCGCGTGGTTGGCCGCCGGCGTCTTCGTCGTCTCCGCGGGCTACGGCGCGCTGATGCCTTTGCTGCCTGGCTGGCTCGAACCGCTGATGGCGCCAGGGGGCAAGGCCGAGGTGGCGCGCCACGTCGGCCTGTTGAGCGGCGTCTACGCCGGCGGCGTGCTGGTCGGCGCGCCGTTGTGGGGCTTCGCGTCCGATCGCTTTGGCCGCGGCCGCATTCTGGTAGCCGGATTCATCGGCTATGTTGCCAGCCTGCTGCCACTGCTGCGACCGGATTGGATCGGCATGGCCGGCATCTACGGCTTGCGTGCAACTGCCGGCTTCTTCGTCGCCGCCGTCGTGCCGGTGGTGCCTGCGCTGGTGGCCCAGCACACGCCCGAGCAGCAGCGGGCGCGCCGGTTCGCCTGGCTCGGAGCGATGTCGCTGCTCGGCTTTCTGTTCGGGCCGGCGCTCAACGCGACGGCGGCACCGTTGTCCAGCGCCCTGCAGCGTGCCGGCATCGGTATGCGAGAGCCGACGGACCTCGTGATCGTGATGTCGGCGGCGCTGGGCGCGCTGATGATGCTGGGGCTGGCGGTCACGCTGCCGCGCGCCGCCGCCCAGGCGCCCGCGGCGGACAACCCCGTCGACGGCAACGCCGACAGGAAGCGTTCGATCGCGCTGTGGGCGTTGAACGGCGTGGTCATGTTCGTGCTGGCCGGCTTCGAGCTCGGCATCGTGCTGCAGGGCCAGCAGCACGCGACGCTGTCGTCGCGCGAGATCTCGCTGATGTTCGCGGAGTGCAGCCTCGTGATGCTGGGCATCAACGCGCTGCTGTTCTTCACCGGGCTGCTCGAGTGGGCTGCCGGCCGGGGCGTCATGGCCGCCGGGCTGGTGCTGGCAACGGTCGGCCTGGCGATGTTGGCCCAGCACCGCAGCGACGGCTGGATGTATGTCGGCGTCAGTCTCACGGCCGCGGGCACCGGGCTGGTGTTGCCGACGATCGCCTATCTCGCGGCCGGCGCGTCGCGGCGCCGTCTCGGCACGACGATGGGCGGCCTGGCCGCCGCCGCAGGCCTGGGCCAGACGCTCGGCTCGGCCGCCGCCGGCTGGCTCTTTGGTGCGGTGGCCCAGCTCAGCTTCGCCTGGCTCGCACTGCCATTGCTCGCCACGCTGGGCACGCTCCTCGTACGGCCTGCCTGGTGGTCGGCTCGGGAGCTCGCGCCGGTTCTCGCGCGAACGCCCGCCGATTCATTTGCACGACGACACACCCAGGAGCCATGAGCCATGCAATTGCAATTCCTCGGCGCCACCGGCACCGTCACCGGCTCCAAGTACCTGCTGCGGCACGAGGGTACGACCCTGCTGGTCGACTGCGGGCTGTTCCAGGGCTTCAAGCAGCTGCGGCTGCGCAACTGGGCTCCCATGCCGGTGCCGGCGAGCAGCATCGACGCGATCGTGCTGACGCACGCACACATCGACCACAGCGGCTACGTGCCGTCGCTCGTGCGGCAGGGCTTCGAGGGCAAGGTCCACTGCTCGCAGGCGACCTTCGACCTGTGCCGCATCCTGTTGCCCGACAGCGGTCACCTGCAGGAGGAGGAAGCCGAGTACGCCAACCGGCACGGCTTCTCCAAGCACAAGCCGGCGCTCCCCCTCTACAGCCGCGACGACGCCGTGCGCTGCCTGAAGCAGTTCGCGCCCCAACGGTTTCACGCACCCTGGAGCCCGGCGGCGGGCTTGCAGGCCACGCTCGCACCGTCCGGCCACATGCTTGGCTCGGCCTTCGTGCGCGTGGACAACGGGCAGCGCTCGATCCTCTTTTCCGGCGACATCGGCCGGCCGAACGACCTCGTCCTGAAGGCGCCTGAGCAGGTGCCGGGCGCGGACTACGCGGTCGTCGAGTCGACCTACGGCGACCGCTTGCATGAGGCCAGCGATCCACTGCTCAAGCTCGGCGAGGTCATCAACCGGACCGCGGCGCGCGGCGGCGTGGTGGTGATCCCGGCGTTCGCCGTGGGGCGGGCGCAGATCCTCATGTACTGCATCCACCTTCTCAAGCGGCGCGGGACCATCCATCAACTGCCGGTCTACCTCGACAGTCCGATGGCCACGGACGCGACGCGCATCTACCACGCCCACCGCGACGAGCACCGCCTCTCCCCCGAGGAATGCGAGGCGATGTGCCACGCGGCGACGGTCGTCAACAAGCCCGAGGACTCGCGCGCGCTGAGCGCCCGCCGCGGACCGATGGTCATCATCGCCGCGAGCGGCATGGCCACCGGCGGCCGCGTCGTGCACCACCTCAAGGCCTTCGCGCAGGATCGCCGCAACACCATCCTGTTCGCCGGCTACCAGGCCGGCGGCACGCGCGGCGCAGCGATCTTGCGCGGCGCCGAGTCCGTGCGCATCCACGGCGTCGAGGTGCCGATCCGCGCCGAGGTCGCAGCGCTGGACAATCTGTCGGCGCACGCCGACGCGGGCGAAATCCTCCAGTGGCTGCGCGGCTTCGACACCGCGCCGAAGCAGACCTTCGTGACGCACGGCGAGCCGGCTGCCGCCGACGCGATGCGATCGCGCATCGAGCACGAATTGGGTTGGCCCTGCCGCGTGCCCGACTACCTCGAGACCGTGGACCTCGCCTGAGGGCGACAGCAGATGGACCGAGAGCACATGGACCACGCCGCGAACCTGATGCGCGCCCGGCGCGTCGGCGTCGACACCTACCAGGAGCCGGTCGTCTACATGCGTCAGGACTGCGCCGTTTGCCGCTCCGAGGGCTTCGCGGCGCAGGCGCGACTGCAGCTGACGGTTGGGGATCGAATCGTCGTGGCGACGCTGAACATCGTTCACGGCGACTGGCTCGCGCGCGGCGAGGCGGGACTGTCGGAGTCGGCCTGGGCGGCGCTTCGCCCGGCTGAGGGCGCGACGCTGACCGTCTCGCACGCACTGCTGCTCGACTCCCTCAGCCACGTACGCGCCAAGGTGTACGGGCACCGGCTCGATGCCGCCGCCTTTGCTGCGGTGATCACGGATGTCGCGGCGGGACGCTATTCCGACCTGCACCTCGCCGCCTTCATCACCGCCTGCGCCGGCGATCGGCTCGACCTCGAGGAGACGGTCGCGCTGACGCGCGCGATGGTGGCGGCCGGCGAACGCCTCGACTGGGGCCGCGCAACGGTCGTCGACAAGCATTGCGTCGGCGGCCTGCCCGGCAACCGGACGACGCTGCTGGTGGTGCCGATCGTCGCTGCCTGCGGGCTGACGATGCCCAAGACCTCGTCGCGCGCCGTCACCTCGCCCGCCGGCACCGCCGATACGATGGAGGTGCTGGCGCCGGTGAACCTCGACATTGCCACGATGCGCCGCGCCGTCGAGCGCACCGGCGCCTGCATCGTGTGGGGCGGTTCCGTGCGGCTGAGCCCGGCCGACGACATACTGATCCGCGTCGCAAGGCCGCTGGACCTCGACAGCGAAGGCCAGCTCGTGGCCTCGGTGCTGTCGAAGAAGGTCGCCGCCGGATCGACGCATGTGCTGATCGATCTGCCGGTCGGGCAGACAGCGAAGGTGCGCAGCGTCGAGGCCGCGGACCAGCTCGGGCGCAGGCTTCAGGACGTCGGCCGTGCGATCGGGCTGCAGGTGGCGCTTCGCATCACCGACGGCCAACAACCGGTCGGGCGCGGCATCGGTCCGGCGCTTGAGGCACGCGACGTGCTGGCCGTGCTGCGACGGCAGGCCGATGCGCCGGACGACCTTCGGCAACGCGCGCTGCGCCTGGCAGCCGACATCCTCGAGATGGGCGGCGCGGCGCGCGCGGGCGAGGGGCTCAGGCTGGCGGGCGAGGTCCTTGCCGACGGGCGAGCCTGGGCCACCTTCCGGGCGATCTGCGAGGCCCAGGGCGGCTTGCGCGAGGTCCCCATTGCAGCACACCGCCAGGCCGTCGTCGCCGGGCGCGCCGGACGTGTCGCCAGCATCGACAACCGCGTGCTGGCGCGTGCCGCGAAGCTGGCCGGCGCACCCCAATCCCCGGCGGCCGGCATCGACGTTCATGCACGCGTCGGCGACCTAGTGCAGCGCGGACAGCCCTTGTTCACGCTGCACGCGCAGGCGCCGGGTGAGTTGGACTACGCCCTCCAGTACGTGTCGTCCCGGCCGCCCATCTTCGATCTCACGGAGGCGCCTTGAGGCCGATCGTCTTCCATTGGCCGGGCGACGAGTTGTTCGCCGACCGCCTGGTACGCGCGCTGCACGCCGAGCGTGCCGGGCTGGAACTGCACCGATTCCCGGACGGCGAGTCGCTGGTGCGGCTGGACACCGACGTGGCCGGTCGCCCGGTGGTGCTGATTTGCTCG
Source organism: Rubrivivax sp. (assembly GCA_016790435.1). Taxonomy (GTDB): domain Bacteria; phylum Pseudomonadota; class Gammaproteobacteria; order Burkholderiales; family Burkholderiaceae_C; genus Rubrivivax. The sequence goes on from JAEUPE010000140.1 coordinate 4,922, forward strand.
CTGGCGCGTCCAGACGACAAGACGCTGCCCCTGTTGTTCGCGGCTGACGCAGCGCGCGATCTCGGCGCGACGAAGGTGCTGCTCGCCGCGCCCTATCTGGCCTACTTGCGGCAGGACCGGCGCTTCCACGCCGGCGAGGCCGTGACCTCCCGCACCTATGCGGGCCTGTTGTCGAGCGCGTTCGATGCACTCGTGACCGTGGACCCGCACCTGCACCGCTACCACGCACTCGACGAGATCTACCGGATCCCGACTCGTGTCGTGCACGCCGCGCCGCTGATCGCCCGCTGGATCGCGGCACAGATCGAGCGCCCGCTGCTCATCGGTCCCGATACCGAGAGCGAACAATGGGTCGCCGAAGTCGCGCGCGGCGCCGGTGCGCCGTACACGGTGCTGCAGAAGATCCGCCGCGGCGACCGCGACGTCGAAGTGAGCCTGCCCGACGTGTCGGCGTGGGCGTGGGTGGACCGCCAGCCGGTACTGGTCGACGACATCGTCTCCAGCGCCCGCACGATGGTCCAGGCGGTCGGCAGCGTGCGCCGCGTCGGCCTGCGGCCGCCGGTGTGCGTCGGCGTGCACGCGCTGTTCGCGCCCAGCGCCTACGAGGACCTTCTGGCCAGCGGCGCGCACAGGGTCGTGACCTGCGACACCGTGCCCCACGAGTCGAACCAGATCGGCGTCGTCCAGCCGATGGCGCGGGCAATCGGTGAACTGATAGAGGGAACCGCAACTTGAGCAACGATCGATCATCCCCACTGTGGCGCCTGTGGCTACTGATGGCCCAGGTGATTGCCGTCGCCGCCGGCCTGCTGATCGCCTGGCGTGCCTTCGGGCCGGCCCCTGCGGCACCCGCTAAGGCCGACGTGGTCGCGGTGCGAGAAGCGCCGCACGCGGTGGACAGCGCCGTCTCGGCGCCCGGCGTCAAGGCGGTGGCGCCCCGCCTCGAAGGCGGCTTCAGAGCCGCGGCCGCCAAGGCTTCCGCGTCGGTGGTCAACATCTACACGCGCAAGGCCCCGCCGCGGCGCCTGCCCGGCTGGTTGCGCCCCTACGGCGAGCAGGAGGACGAGGCGGCCCAGGGGCAGTCCAGCCTCGGCTCGGGCGTCGTGGTCGCTGCGCAGGGCTACGTCCTGACCAACAACCACGTCGTCGATGGCGCCGACGAGATTGCGGTGATGCTGCCGGGGGGCAAGGTGGCCGAGGCCCGCGTCGTCGGCACCGACCCCGAGACCGACCTCGCGGTGCTGCGGGTCGACGCGAAGGGGTTGCAGCCGATCACCTTCGCCGACCCCGTGTCGGTGCAGATCGGCGACATCGTGCTCGCGGTCGGCGACCCGTTCGGCGTGGGCCAGACCGTAACGCAGGGCATCGTCAGTGCCACCGGGCGGAACCGCCTAGGCATCAACACCTTCGAGAACTTCATCCAGACCGACGCGGCGATCAACCCGGGCAATTCGGGCGGCGCGCTGGTCGATACCTCGGGGCACCTGGTCGGCATCAACACCGCGATCTACTCGCGCAGCGGTGGCTCGCAGGGCATCGGCTTCGCCATTCCCGTCAGCCTGGCGCGGCAGGTGATGGAGCAGATCATCGCCAGCGGGCGGGTAAGCCGAGGCTGGCTCGGCGTCAGCGCGCGCGACGTCATCCAAGAGACCACCGGCAGTGCCGCCGGCGCGGCGCTGGTGTCAGTTCAGCGCGGCGGCCCTGCGGACCGTGCCGGCCTGCGCGCCGGCGACACCGTTGTCGCGATCAACGACAAAGAGATCGGCGATACCGTGGCGTTGATCAACGAGACCGCGTCGCTGCCCGCCGGCACGACGGCACGGTTCAAGGTGCTGCGCGGTCGCGAGGCCATGTCGGTCCAGGTCGAGCTGGGCCGGCGCCCGGCCCCACGCAAACAATGAAGCGAGGACCACGTGCTGCAGGCAGCGCTCGAATCCGGCTTGGTGCGCGCGCTGTCGCGCCGTGCCGACAACGGCGCCTTCCCGCTCGCTGTTGCCGTGGTCGCGCTGGCCGCGACGCTGTCGATGTCGGTCCCCTTTGCCAGCCTGCTGGTGGCGGCGGTACTGATGGCCCCGCGGCGCTGGGCAGCGATCGCCTTGTGGTCGAGCCTCGGCGCAGCGCTCGGTGCGGCGGTGCTGTACCTGGTCTTCCACCACCTGGGCTGGGCAAAGCTGTTCGACGCCTACCCCGACGTCGTGCGCTCTGGGGCCTGGATCGAGGCGACGCGCTGGCTGACGAGCTATGGGGTTGCGTCCCTGCTGCTCATTGCCGCCCTGCCGCTTCCGTTGACGCCCGCGCTGATGTTCGCGGCGATCTCCCGGCTGCCTGTGGCAGAAGTGCTGCTGGCCCTGTGGATCGGCAAGCTGGCGAAGTATCTGGTCTACGCATGGATGTCGGCGCGCTTTCCCGAGCGCCTGCTGCACCTGGGGCGGCGACGTTCGGAGGGTGGTGCGCGATGAAGGTCCGTTCAATGACGAAGCGCCCGCGCTCGGGGAGGTGACGGATGTGCTTCTCCGCCGAGGCCAGCTTCATCTCGGGCGCGGGCTTGCTGCTCATAGGCAGCGCCACCATCCGCCGCGCGCGCAGCCGGTCCGAGCTGCCGTACGCATGGATCCCGACCCTCTTCGGCATCCAACAGTTGCTGGAAGGCGCGCTGTGGCTCACCTTCCCCGACCGGGCGCCGTTGCTGAACGCCGTATTGACCCATGCCTATTCGCTCTTCTCGCATGTCCTGTGGCCGGTCTACGTGCCGCTGGCGGCGTTGGGCCTGGAGAGCGTGCGCTGGCGCCGGCGCGTGCTGCTGGCCATCACCATCGTCGGAGCGGGCGTCGGCGTCTACCTGCTCGCCATGCTGATCCGCTTGCCGATCGTGGCCACCGTGACCGGCGGGCACATCGCCTACGAGTCACCGCACTTCTACGTCCTGGCGACGATGGCGCTGTACCTGCTCGGCACCTGCGCCAGCCTGATGTTTTCGAGTCACGGCCGCGTCGTCGCGTTCGGGATTGCGGCGTTCGCGTCCGCGGTGGCCGCCTACGCCTTCTACGCGGCCTGGTTCATCTCCGTCTGGTGCTTCTTTGCCGCGGTGCTCAGCGTAATCGTCTTCCTCTACTTCTTCGGCCCGCGGGAAGTGAAACCGACGGGCGCGCCGTTCCTCCCCCATCACCCCTGACACGCCAACAGGAGATCAAGACCATGGACTACCACTTCAGCAAGACCGTGCCGCTGGACTTCCAGGCCGCGGTGGAGAAGGTCACTGCCGAGCTCAAAGCGCGCGGCTTCGGCATCCTGACGCAGATCGATGTGCGCCAGACGCTCAAGGCCAAGCTCGACGTGGACTTCCGTCCGTACCTGATCCTGGGCGCCTGCAATCCCCCGTTCGCCTACAAGGCGCTGCAGGCCGAGGACAAGATCGGCACGATGCTGCCGTGCAACGTCGTCGTGCAGCAGCACGCCGACGGAAAGATCGAGGTGTCAGCGGTCGATCCGGTGGCGTCGATGGCGGCCATCGAGAACCCGGCGCTCGCTGCGATCGCCGAAGAGGTTCGCGGCCGGCTGCGCCAAGTGGTCGACGCGCTGTAGTCCGAAGCAGATCCGACCCAGGGCGCGGCACGGCCGACACCGTGGGCTGATCGATTCGCTTTCGCTCGTTCAACTCGGCGGCTCAAGAATGGACATAGCTGCGCATGCCCTCTGGGCCGGTCTTGGCGCCGTGGCCGCGTCACGGCGTTGGCCGATGGGCCGTGCGCCAACCGCTGGTGCCGTGGCGCTGGCCGTGCTCCCCGACCTGGGGCACCTGATTCCCATCGTCGCATGGTGGCTCGTGGGCACCGGTTCCTGGGAGGCGGTGCGCGGCTACGCGCTGGCCGTGCCAGGCGGCGAGCCCTGGCTTCCGCCAGAGGTTCAGTTCTGGTCCCATACCCTGCACTGCATCATGCACAGCGCCATCGTGGCGTTGATGCCAACGTTGGCGGCCTGGGCATGGTGGCGGCATGCACTGATCCCGCTGGCCGGCTGGTGGTCACACATCGTGATCGATGTCTTCACGCACTCCCGGGACTACTACCCGTCACCGGTGCTCTACCCGATCACACAACGCGGCTTCGACGGCATTGCATGGAACACGCCATGGGTCATGGCGCTCAACTACCTCGCCCTCGCAGTTGTTGCCCTTTGGCTTCTTTGGCGCTCTCGACGGGACAGGCGTTGATCCGCCGGGCTCCGGAACTTGCCGACATTCGGCGAGGTCGCGAGCAGGTTGCAGTGATCGCCCGCGGAGCGATTGTGAGAGGATGCACTGCACCGCGGCGGCGCGCCCGTCGGCCCAACCCAGCCGGGCGCTCGAACCTTGACCCACGACGAACCAGCCCATCAGCCTGCAGGCCGGCATGCCGCTGGCGGGGCACCCCGACTGGATGATCAACCGTCAGCGGCGCCTCGGTTCGACACGTTCATCAGCTTCTGTTCCGCGGATCGTTTGCAGCCATGGTTCGGCCGCAGCATCGACATCGTCGCCGAACTGAAGACGGCGCTCGAGCGATATCGCCATCCCGGAACAGCGCGCCGAATGCGCGTCTGCACCTACGACGAGGACTTCGAACTCGGGCTCGAAGTGCGCAAAGTGATTGCGCAGACCATTGCAGGTTCGGCTTCGGTGGTGCTGTTGAGCGGGCGTGGCGCCGGGACCAGCGCATTCGTGCGCTTCGAGGTAGACACGGCGCGCGAAGTCCTCGGCGAGGACAAGCTGTTGCCGGCCCTCGTTGACAGAGCACCGTACGAAGCCTTTCCTGACTTGTTCGCCGTCGATGCGCACGGCGCCGACCTGTCCGCAGTCGGCTGCAAGGATGTGAGATCGTGGCGACGACGCGTCGAACTGGAGGCGGCCAAGATTGCCGCACGCACATGGGATCTTCCGCTGGCGCGCGTGCGGGACCGCTTCGTTCTGGAGCGTCGCCGCGTGCTGCGCCGGCGCGTCGGATCGCTCGTCGTTGCGTTTCTCACGCTCTTGACGGCTGCGGCTGCGGGCTACCATCAATTCAGGCAGAGGCAGTTGACGCGCGAACTTGCAGTGCACCAGCGATACGCCTCCGAGATGGCGGCCGTGCAGCGCGCGTGGTCGGCGGGCAATGTCGATGTCGTACGTTCCGCCCTTGCCGGCTGGCAGCACCGCAGCGACGGGCCGGACCCGCGTTCGTTCGACTGGCGCACCTATGCTCTCGTAGCGACGGCCCAGCGAATGGCGCTTCACGGCGACGAGATGACCTCTCTCGCGGCGGCGCCAGCGGCACCGCTGTTCGCGTTTGCGACGACAAAGGCGCCTGTCGTGATCTGGGACGCCGAGAAGCGGACGCAGCTCGCGGCCTTGCACCCGGCAACCGTGGGTTCGCGCTCGGTTGTCTTCGAACCCAACGGCCGCTGGCTGGCCGCGGCGACGGCGTCAGGGATTGTTCGATGGGACTTGGAGGCGAGATCCGAGAGGATCGTCGCCGCCCCGGGCGGCGACGCGTTCGTGGTGCTCGTTGCTCTGGACGATCGCGTGCTCGCGGTCACCAAGCGCGGTGATCTCTACGGCTTCGACGGGTCGACGCCGAAGCTTCGCGGACGGGCCGTGTTCAAGGTCAGCGCAGACTTTCGATTGAGTCGGAGCGGCAGCGGGCGATACCTTGTCGGCCTGGGCGCCGACGAGAAGGTCCAGGTCGTCGACCTCGAGCGCAGATCGCGGCCGTACGTGCGGCAGATCGATGGGCTGCACGCAAGCCACGAGTTCGCGACGCGCGGAGAAACCGCGATCTTCGCCGCGGGGGAGCGGCTCGCCGTGCTCGATCTCGCCTCGGGTGTCGTTCGAAACACGCCGCGCCTGACCAATGGTCGCAACCTGACGGCCGTCGCGGTGTCGACGGACGGCAAGGCAGTCGCGGCCGGTGACCCGGCCAATGGAGGGGTCGTTCTTTGGCATCCGGGCGAAGCTGGCTCCAACCGCGAGTGGCGCGATGCCGGCGCGTTGAGAGGCTATAAGGGGTGGGTCCGGGCCATCCGCTTTCTGCCGCGCTCGACGCTGCTCGTGGCCGGCTCCGGAGATGGGGGGGTCAGGGTGTGGGATGTGGAGAGAGTCGGCAGGCGTGTGTCGCAGAGCCACCAAGCCGACATTGCTTCGCTCGTATTCGTCGATCACACCCACGACGTGGTCTCGCTTGACCGAGACGGGCTGCTGCGCCGGTGGGAAGGCCGCACGCTCGCGCAACGTTGGGCGAGGAACGTCGAGAGCGCAAGCAAGGCGCTGGCGCTGGGCAGGGAGTTGGTCGCAGTGGCCGGCGATGGTGTCGTGCGCTTCTTTCGCTTGGACGACGGCCGGGAAGTGCGCTCAACTCCAGGGTGGGAACCCTTGGCGAGTGGTGTCGACGGCGATCTGCTGGCCTTTCAAGGGACCGGGGACGGGGAAGTGATCGTCGAGGGCCCGGCCGGGTCCCGACATTCATTCCGTGTCGGACCAGGCGGCGGTAGCAGCCCGATCGACATCACGGCCATAGCCTTCGGTCGACGTGGCGACATACTGCTGATCGCCACCGCCGATGGGCATGTGCGAGGCTACGACCTGCGCCGTCACCTCTTCGTGTGGACCATCGAAGCACACAAACGAGTCATCCACGCGCTTGCGCTCTCCCCCGACGGAACCTCCTTCGCGACGGCTTCTTCCGACAGAACCGTCAAGCTCTGGCGCACAGTCGATGGCGCAGAGATAGGCACGCTCCAGGCCGACGCCACCACCGTTGGATCACTTGCCTTCTCGCCCGACGGAAGAACATTGGTCTCAGGTGCTCAGGACGGCGTCATCAGGATGTGGAACGTCCATGCGCGGTTGGAGACGGTCGCGTTCCATGCCCACGCACGCGACCTTCATCCAGGCGTGACGGCTCTCGCGTTCTCGGGTGACGGTGCCCACCTGGCTTCAGGTGGCGCCATGGGCACCATGATCGTGTGGGACGCGGACACACGATCGATCATCCCCGAGCTGGCGCCATCCGCAAGGTAGCCGGAGCACCGGTCTGCGCCTCCAACATGGCTCGATGCACGGCCCTTCAGAAGTAGTACTGGCACTGCCCGAGTACTGCATTCGGCATGTGGCGGTACTCGCCCCCCGGGGGACTTCGCCGAACCGTTGCGTCGCAGAGCCCTGACTGCCAGCACGACGGCCCGGGTACGCGCAGATAACCAAAGCGTAATCAATGCGCTCTGGTAGCCGTCAGCGTGCGGCCCCTAGAGTTGGAACGGTACCACGTGCTTGCCGCAGGCGCGTTCACGGGCCCGGAAGCGGAACTCACCAAGCCCCAACGGGAACTGATCGCGGCACGCGCCGCACTCCACGCGAAGGAACACACCGATGATCTCGAATCGACGCCGCATCGCCGGCATGCTTGCTGCCCTGGCGTTCGCAGCCTCCGCGGCATGGGCCGGCGGAACACACGGCGACAACCCGGTCGGCGAGCCCGGCCGTACCGAGCAGGTCACCCGGACCATCAACGTCGACATGACGGACAACATGCGCTTCACGCCGGCCGAGATCTCGGTGCAGCAGGGCGAGACGGTCCGTTTCGTGGTCCGCAATTCCGGGGCCGTCAAGCACGAACTCGTGCTGGCCACGCCGGCCGAACTGAAGGAGCACTACGCGATGATGATGAAGATGCCCGGCATGGAGCACGCCGACGACAACATGGTCACCGTCGCGCCCGGGCAGACCGGCGAAATCATCTGGCGCTTCACGAAAGCCGGCAAGGTGGACTTCGCCTGTCTGCAGCCAGGCCACTTCGACGCCGGGATGAAGGGCTTGGTGACCGTCGCGCCGAAGGCGGGTAAGCCCGGGGCCGACGGCCACAGCGGCCACAAGCACTAAATGACGATCGTCACACCGCGGGCGATGACGCACTCGAGCGCACCCTCGAGCCCAGAAGTGCCTGCACAAAACTTGGAGAACCCATCATGAGAACCCTCAAGCCCACTCTCGTTGCCCTGGCCTTCGCCGCTGCGGCACCCTTCGCGATCACCGCCCACGCCCAGGCCCTGGATCACGGCAAGATGGGTGGCATGAACATGCCCGGCATGAAGATAGAGGACATGGGCACCTCGCTGACCGCAGGCGAGGTCCGCAAGATCGACAAGGAAGCCAGGAAGATCACCCTGAAGCACGGCGACATCAAGAACCTCGACATGCCGGGGATGACGATGGTGTTCCAGGTGAAGGACGCCGCGCTGCTGGACAAGGTCAAGCCCGGCGACAAGGTGAAGTTCACGGCCGAGAAGGCCGATGGCGCAATCGCCGTCACGTCGATCGAAGTGCTCAAGTGAGGCGACTCACACGCCTGCGGAGCAGCCCGAGTCAAGCAAGCGCGCCGATCGTGGACGCCACGAAACGCGGACCGACGGGAAGCGGCGCCTTATTGCTTCTGCAGGGTGTCAATCAGCGGGCACGACAACTTGCCCCGCCTCATACGGCAGTCGCGAACGAGGGCGGCCAGCGCCGATTCCATTCGACGTAGATCCTTCAGCTTCTGACGTACATCGGCGAGCTTTGCTTCGGCAAGCCTTCTCGTCTCGTCACAGTGTGTGCCGTCGTCCAGCTTCAGCAAGCCCGCCACCTCGTCGAGGCTGAAGCCAAGGCGCTGTGCAGCCTTCACGAACCGCACCCGCGCAACGTCCCTCCCCTCGTAGCGCCGAATGCTGCCGTAGGGCTTGTTCGGCTCCGGCAGCAGCGCGCGTCGCTGGTAGAAGCGCACCGTCTCCACGTTGACCCCGGCCGCCTTGGCGACGGCCCCGATCGTCATGCCCTGCTGATCGCTGTCCATGCCGCTTGACTCCGTACATTGGTACGGAATTAAGCTTACGTCATCGTCTCCCCGAAACACCGAGGAAACTGCATGACGGAATCGCCGACTGGGCGTGGCGCGCTTTTCGCCGGTGGGCTGGCCGCCATCCTGGCGTCCACCTGCTGCCTGGGCCCGCTCGTATTAGTAGCCTTGGGCTTCAGCGGCGCGTGGATCGGCAACCTCACGGCGCTGGAACCCTACCGCCCGCTATTCATCGGCGCTGCGCTCGTCGCCATGTACTTCGCTTGGCGGCGCATCTATCGGTCTGCGCAGCAGTGCAAGCCGGGCGAGGTGTGCGCGATCCCGCAGGTGCAGTCCAGCTACAGGGCCGTCTTCTGGTTCGTGGCCGTGTTGGTGCTGATCGCGCTTTCCTTTCCCTATGTCCTTCCACTGTTCTATTGACCAGGAGTGCTCCATGAAGAAGCTGATCTCGATCGCCGCCCTCGCCGTGTCCGGCGCGGCCGCTGTCCAGGCGGCGCCGCAGACCGTGACGCTGGACGTTTCGGGCATGACCTGCGCGGCGTGCCCGATCACCGTCAAGAAGGCGATCTCGAAGGTCGACGGCGTGAGCAAGGTCGACGTGAGTTACGAGAAGCGCCACGCCGTCGTGACCTTCGACGACGCCAGGGCCAGCGTGCAGAAGCTGACCCGGGCGACCGAAAACGCGGGCTTTCCGTCCACCGTCAAGCGCTGAAGCTGCAGAGCCGGGGAGTGCCGGCATGAGCAGTTTCATGAAGCGCGTCGCGGCCTTGCGATGGGCTTCCAGGCCCTGGCCAGTCCTGGCGCGACACCTGTAACCAAGGAATGTACCCCGATGACCGAACTCGTGATCAGCGGCATGACGTGCGAGTCATGCGCCGCGCACGTTCGTCAGGCCCTGGAGAAGGTCCCCGGTGTGCATTCGGCGCAGGTGTCTTACCCCATGGGCACCGCGCGGCTCACGCTCGCGCCTGACACGCCGGCGGCGACCCTCGTGTCAGCCGTGGTGGCGGCCGGCTATCGAGCTCGCGTTGCTGCGGCTGCGTTCGGCCAGTCGCACGACAGCTTCTTCGAAAGGGCACGCAGCTGGCTCGGCAGTGGCCAGAAGGCACGCGGCGACGGCGACCATGCACTGCACGTCGCCGTCATCGGCAGCGGCGGCGCCGCGATGGCCGCCGCGCTCAAAGCGGCCGAACGCGGTGCGCGGGTCACGCTCATCGAGCGCGGCACGATCGGCGGCACCTGCGTCAACGTCGGGTGCGTGCCGTCCAAGATCATGATCCGTGCTGCGCACGTGGCGCATCTGCGGCGTCGCAGCCCGTTCGACGCCGGCGTGTCCACTGCCGAGCCGACCATCCTGCGCGACCGGCTGCTCGCGCAGCAGCAGACTCGGGTGGAGGAACTGCGCCACGGCAAGTACGAGAGGATCTTGCACGACACCCCGGCCATCACGGTGATGCACGGTACGGCGCGCTTCACGGGTGCCCACTCGTTGACGGTGGCGCTGCGCGACGGCGGCGAGCAGGTCGTTGCATTCGACCGCTGCCTGGTGGCCACCGGCGCCAGTGCGGCGGTGCCACCGATTCCCGGCCTCGCGGACACGCCGTTCTGGACCTCGACCGAGGCGCTGGCCGCCAAGGATTTCCCGCCGCGGCTGGCCGTAGTTGGTTCGTCCATCGTCGCGGTAGAACTCGCTCAGGCCTTCGCGCGCTTGGGCAGCCGGGTCACGATCCTCGCGCGCAGCAAGCTATTCTTCCGCGGGGACTCGGCCATCGGCGAGGCACTCACTGCCGCGTTCCGTGATGAAGGGATCGAGATACTGGAGCAGACGCAGGCCAGCCACGTCGGGCATGCCGCGGGCGAATTCGTGCTGACGACGAACCACGGCGAGCTGCGCGCCGAGCGGCTGCTGGTCGCCACTGGACGCACGCCGAACACGCTCACGCTCGAGCTCGAAGCCGCCGGCGTGAAGCTGGACGAGCACGGCGCCATCGTGATCGACGACCGCATGCGCACCAGCGCACCGAACATCTATGCCGCGGGCGACTGCACCGACCAGCCCCAGTTCGTGTACGTCGCGGCCGCCGCGGGCACGCGGGCAGCGATCAACATGGCCGGCGGCGACGCGGCGCTGGACCTGACCGCGATGCCGGCCGTCGTGTTTACCGATCCGCAGGTCGCGACTGTCGGCCTCAGCGAGGCCGAAGCGCACCAGGCAGGGATCGAGACCGACAGCCGCGCGCTGGCGCTCGACAACGTGCCCCGCGCGCTGGTCAACTTCGACACGCGCGGCTTCATCAAGCTGGTGGCCGAAGCCGGTACCGGTCGGCTGCTGGGCGTGCAGGCGGTGGCGGCCGAGGCCGGCGAGATCATCCAGACGGCCGCCATCGCCATCCGTGCCGGGATGACAGTGAACGACCTCGCCGACCAGTTGTTCCCGTACTTGACGATGGTCGAGGGCCTGAAGCTTGCCGCGCAGACCTTCACCAGAGACGTACGGCAGCTCTCGTGCTGCGCGGGATGAGAGGTGCGAGGTGTACGTGAGCGTCGACCTGGAGGCGCAACTAGAGCCAGCCGCCCAAGCGCTCGAACTCGAGCGGCCATGCCGAGGTTTTGCCATGAACGCAACGGGCTCTGACCCTTCCGGGCCGCACAAACCGCTGCGCGCCTACCTGTGGGCCTTCAGGGCAGGCTCATGACCACTTCATCGGAGCGCCGGTTGGCATGAGTCCGCGCCCGCCCGTCTCGAAGCAGGCGGGTGAGTGGCATCGATGCCGCGCGGGATCGCTTCGGTGCGGCTCACCTCCCTCTGGCTCGCGCAGGGGCGCATCGCCGGCCCTTCAGTGGAACACCATGCCTTCGACATGGAAGCCGGCATCGACATGCACCACTTCGCCGGTGATCGCCGAGGCATAGGGGCTGGCCAGCAGCAGCGCCACGCGCCCGACCTCGCAGCCTTCGACGGTGCGCCGCTGCGGCGACCGCCGAGCCGCCTCGTCAAGCAGTTCGTCGAAGTGCACGATGCCGGACGCCGCGCGCGTGCGCACCGCACCGGCCGAGATGGCGTTGACACGGATGCCGGCAGGCCCGAGTTCGTGCGCCAGGTAGCGCACCGAGGCCTCGAGCGCCGCCTTCACCGGGCCCATCACGTTGTAGTGCTCGACGACCTTCTCGGCGCCGTAGTAGCTCACCGTCGTCAAGCTGCCGCCCTCGGTCATCAACGGCTCGGCAAGGCGCGCCATGCGGATCAACGAGTGGCAAGACACCAGCATCGCTTCCGCGAAGCCCGCTCCCGAACAGTCGGTCAGACGTCCCTGGAGATCCTCCTTGCGCGCCGATGCGATCGAGTGGAAGACGAAGTCCAGCCGCCCCCACCGCTCGCGCAACACAGCGAAGGCCGCCTCGAGCTGCCCGTCCTGCAGCACGTTGCACGGCAGCAGCAGGGCCTGCACCTCCTCGGCCAGCGGCGCCACGAAGGGCCGGGCTTTCTCGTTGTAGTAGGTCATCGCCAATTCCGCGCCGGCATTGCGGAAGTGCCGGGCGGCATGCCAGGCGACGCTGTCGGCGTTGGCAACGCCGACCACGAGGCCGCGGCGGCCGGAGAGATCGATGGTTTCCATGCGGTTGTGCAAGGGGTCGTGCAATCGTTGAAGGGGTGGTTGGGGATTACCGCCGAGATCCGCCCGGCCGATCACCGCCCCCGCCACCCCCGCTGTCGTTGTCCCAGCGGATGACGAGGTAGAGCAGCATCACGCACAGCGCGAGCAGTCCGTGCTGCCACCAGCCGATGGCGTGGGCGCGGTGCTCTGCGAGCAGGAGGAACAGCGCCACCGCGGCGAAAATCCAGAAAATCCATCTGGCCCAGACCCGCGCCGCCGGCCTCAGCTCGTTCGGGACACTCATCTCGCACTCCCGGTGTTCAATGCTTGTGGCCGACTTGGCCGCTCGCTGGGGGCTGCTTGGTCGCATCGGACGCGTTGCGATCGGCCGGGCCGCCATCGCCGCCTTGGCCGCTTTGGCCCCCATGGCCACCGTGGCCGGCGCCGTGCCCGCCGTGGCCGAACAAATGCAGGAGTGGGCAGGCCAGCAGGATCAGGAACGGCAGCAGTTGCCCGATATGGGCGTTGTGGCGGAAGAACAGCCAGGCCACGGCCGCAGCCAGGCCGAGCCACAACACCCACTGGTTGATCCGGGACCAGTTCAGACCTGGCGGCCGGGTGTCGCGGTGATCGTGCGCATTCATGTGACGACTCCTCGAGAAGGGTGGCGGCCGGCTGGCGTATCACTGGTTCTTGTGGAACTTCGAGTGGTCGTGGAGCGGCTTGGGCGCCGTCTGGGCCGCGGAAGCGGAAGCGGCTGGGGCAGCGGGCGGCCGGCACAACACCGACGGTGCGCTCGGCGCATTGCGCTCGGCGCCGTGGTCGTGGCGCCGCATGCTTGGGCTGCAATTCGTCGGCTGGATAGCTGCGGCGGTCGGCGCCGGCGTGGCAGCGGGAAGGTCCTGCGCGACGACTGCGGCCGAGGAAAGCGCAAGAACTGCTAATGATGAGAGGAGAGTGAATGTACGCATGGCATTGCTCCAGGTGAACAGGTTGAAAGAAGAGGCGAAAACGGCCACCGGTCCGATGCGTGCCCAGCGTGGGCGCATGACGGCAAACCGGGGCGATGGACGCCACCGCGCTTCCCAGCGCGGGGCGCCGCGGGCGCTATAGCGCCAGACGCTGGTAGGCGATACGCAGCGGGGGACCGCTTCGCCGGTGCGGCGAATCGACTGGCGACCAGCCGCGAGAAGGCGCCCACGACAGTCCAGTCGTCGCGTAGCCCGCGGCGATAACCGGGAACGCGGGGTTCGTCGTAGTGTCGTCGGTCAGCTTCAGCTTGGGAGCGCCGATTGATGACTTCTCGCAGAAGTCAAGGCAGTTCGCCTGTCCACGGTCATGGTCTTCGTCATCGTGATGTGACGAGGCCACCTTGACGACGTCACCGACGGCCGAATGGTGGTGCGTCGACTCGCCGAGCGCACATGCGTGGGCCACCCCCATGGCCAAGCCGAACAACCAAACGAGCAGCATCTGGGCTGCCCATCGGCGGAGGTGTCGGCGGTCGCTGAACATGAAGACGGCGTGTGAAAGGATCTCGCGTTCGTGCGATTGCAGGATAGAACCTGGCTGCAACGCGTTCATTGATTCGCGTCAACCGCGACTCTGTACCCGACCACGGACTCCGGAGTCTGGCCGCGAGTCGAAGGCATGCGCGCGCACTGACAAGTCACCAGCTTGGTGCGAGCTGAATCCCAGAAGATCTACCAGTACGGCGCCGGTGCCCCGTCAACTCGAACGGCCGTTCGTCAACGCCGGAGCCTGACGTCGATCCGCACCCGGCTGCTCGACTTGTTGCTCCACATCCAGCAGTAGTCCTCACGGACGGCGACGCGCAAGGTGTCCTGGCCGGCGCTCACCTGGGCATGTTTGGCCGGGAATTCTGCCGCCTTGCCGACGTGGTAGTGGATGTTGAAGTCCACCGGTGCGGAAGCTTCGAATTCCCATCGGATGGCGGCACCCGGGTCGAGCTTGCCGCAGACCTCGACGAACTTGCCTGAATCGACGCTGGCACTGTGCACGAATCGCCCATCGGACCCCCAGGCGATGTCGACGATGTGGCTGGCGGCATCGGCCGGCTGCCCAAGGGCAATGGCAACTGCAGCCGTCAGGGCATACATGTCCTTGTGCATGTCGGGTCCTTCTCTCGTGGTCGGCAGGAATGGTCGCAAGCGATCGATCGTGCTTCGCATGGAAGCCTCGAGGCAGGCGATCCGGCGTGCGCAAAGATCACCGTCGCTTGCGTCGTTTGATCTTTACGGGCTTCGTTGAGGCCTGTCGTCCGCCGCCAGGATGCTTGGGGCGGTGCCTCCATCCCAGGAGAAAAGCCAGGCCGACGATGGCTACGGCGCTCGCCAGACCGCCGACGAGAATCACGCTCAGCGCGTCGTGAGAGAGATTGGGCAGATTCTTGAGCTCGTGTGGCATGGCGTGAGCTCTGCCCTATCGGGCGGCGCGGCTTTGCGCCCGCACGCAGCGCTCCGCCGCACCACCGCGCCGGAACGTACGTCTGCGCAAGAAAACGGTTCGCATGGGGAGGGCCGGCCGCCTCAGCGCCGCTTCGCCGCGCTGCGGTTCATCTCGTCGTGCTTGGCCCGTATGTCGGCAGGCCACTGGGTCTTGATCCAGGACAGCACGGCGACGATTTCCGCATCGCTCAGCACACCTTCGTAGGCAGGCATCGACGACGTGTAGTCCTTCAGCTTGGTGGCCCTCGCGACTCCGAACTTGGTGATCCGGAAGAGCTGGTCGTCGGCGTGATGCCAAGTGTGGCCACTGGCGTCGTGCGGCGGGGCCGGCAGCCGGCCTGCGGCGTCGCGTTCGCGCCAGTTGGGTTGGCCTTCGAGCCTGGCGCCATGGCAGTTGGCACAATGGTTTGCATACAGCCGCTGCCCCGAAGCGGCCACGTCGGTGTCGTCGGGCCTCAATTTCGCCCCACCGGATCCCGGCGCGAAGGGATCGCCTGCGAGCAGCAACGCAACGATCAGACCCCCGCCAACGGCGGCGACCGTTCGTCGTCGGTTCCACTTCACGCCGTTCCCCCTCTACGCGCGCCTACATCCTCTGGCTCGCCCGAAAGCACTCGCTGGCCGAGTCTCGCGCCAAGCCCCAACTGGCCCGGGCGAGCCACGCCGTGACCGCCGCAACGAACAAGCACGGCAGCAAGAGGTAGCCCGCGTCGGCACCTCGGAAACCGGCTGCGGCCCCGAATACGAGAAGGGTCCAAAGAAGCGCCTCCGACCAACGCCGTGCGTTGTTCAGTTGCACTGCGCTGATGAGGACGCCCGCCACCGCCATGACAGCCAACGACGATGTGGCGTGCTGGTGCGACATGCTCCAAAGGCCCGCGAAGCCGGACACCACCAACGCGACCAGCGCCAGCGCCGAGATCATCCCGAGCAGACCGGCGACAAGGCACCGCAGCGCTGCGCGCCAACCGTCCATGGGTGCCGCAACATCCATTCGCCACAAGAACAGACGGTATGCGGCCGCCGCGGCAGCAGCCAGCAGGACGCATTCGTGCCACGCGAAGCCAGCGGCCGTGATCGCCGCGACGAGAATGAGGCTTACCAGCCATGCCGCGGAAGTGCCTATCGGAATGCTCATGTCGACTCGATCACAGTGACAACGTACCTATCCCCCTGGTCGACCGCCTTGAATCGCACCTTGTCGCCTGGCCTCAGCGAATCGAGCAGGATCCAGTCCTTGGTGGCAAACACCATCGTCATCGGCGGCAACGACAGGCCGGGGACGCCGCCGTGATCCAGCGTGATGCATCCGGCCTCCTTGCCGATCGCGACGACTTCGCCCTCGGCCAGCTCCAAGCGGTCCCGCGCCTGGCGGGCCTCGGCAGCCCTGACAAGGGCGGCCATCAACTTCTTGCTCAGCATGGCGTGGGGGCCAGCTTCCTGTGCCCGGCGACGCGAAGGTGCTTCCGGCTAGCGCACGACCTGCAGTGCGGTAATCGTGAACTTGCCGTCCTCATTGACCGCCCGGAATTTCACCTTGTCGCCGGCTTTGACCTTGTCGAGCATGGCTTTGTCGCGCACGACGAAGACCATCGTCATCGCCGGCATGTCCAGACTCTTGATGTCCGCGTGCTTGAGCGTGATCTTGGCCGCCTCGGCGTCAACCTTGCGGACCTCGCCGTCAGTCATGTCGGTGGCAGCGCCGGCGGCGGCCACTGGATGGTGGCCGGAGTGCTCGTCCGCCTTCTGCTGCGCCTGGGCCGGCGCCGCCATAGAGATGAGGACAAGAGCGAGGCAAAGCGTGGTCTTCATGGGGAGTCCTTTCTTGACTCAGCGGTAGGAGCTAAAGATGCGCGTGCTGCCGTCGCGAGCGACGAGCAGCACGTCAAACGGATCACGACGAGCCGCGTACTGCGGTCCATCCATTCCCGGCGAGCCCACGGGCATGCCCGGAACGGCCAGTCCGACGGCATCGGGTGCCTCCTTCAACAGCCGCACCACATCGGCGGCTGGCACATGGCCCTCGATCGCATATCGCCCGACAAGCGCGGTGTGGCAGGAGCCCAGCTTCATCGGCAACATCAGCCGCTCGCGAACCGCCGTGTTTCCGGTGTCGTGCACCTTGACCCGGAAGCCATGCGCTTGCACGTGATCGATCCAATCCTTGCAGCAGCCGCAGGTGGGGCTCTTCCAGACCTCCATCGGCACCGGGGCGGGCTGCGCGCGCAACAGGGCCGGAGCGAGAAGCCCGGTCAGGGCTGCCAGTGCGACACCGCGGCGCGGATGATCGCAGCCCGATTCTGGGGCGGCGAGCGCTGCCGTCCTATCAGTGCTTGTGTCCCGAGTGTCCATCACCCGTCGCTCCTGTCGCCGCAACGACCTTGATCTTGCCGACCATGCCCGCCTGGTAGTGGCCGGCGATCAGGCATGCGAAGTCGAAGTCGCCCGCCCGATTGAAGTGCCACACGATCTCGCCGGTCTTGCCCGGCCCGACATGCGCCATGTAGGGTTCGTCGTGCTCCATGTTGGGAAACTTCACCATGAGTGCCGCGTGCTCATCGAGATCCGGCTTGGTGCCGAGCACGAACTCATGCATCACCTGGCCGGAATTGCGGATGACGAACCTGACCGTCTCTCCCTGACGCACCTCGATTCGATCGGGGGTGAAGCGCATGTTGTCCGTCATCCCTACTTGGATCACCCTCTTGGCCGCCTTGAGGTCGCCCGCGATGCCCCAGGCCTTCTGCTCCTTCTTGACCGCGCCGGGCTTCTTGCCGTGGTCTTCGTTGTTGTGTGCCATTGCGGCAGTCCACGCCAGCAGGAGCGCGGCCATGAGCGTGCGTCTGATCGTGTTCATAGGTAGCAGTGCCTTTCTGGCTGGGGTGAGTGGCAAGAAGTCGGGCTTCAATGTTTGTGCTGGGCAGAACCCGCTCCCGGCTTGCGGACCTGGACCTCGGTGTCTTGCGTAGGCTTGGTCATGAGCGGCATGGAGCCGGTACCTTCTGCCTTGAATCGGGCCGGATCCGGCAGCGCCCCCGTAAATTCATAAGCGACGGTGCCTGGTGGATGCTTGAACCACCCCGGGTCGCCGTAGTCGCCGCGCTTCTGCTCCTTGCGCACCTTGACCACGCTGAACATGCCGCCCATGCCCACCGAGCCGAAGGGGCCCCGGCCGGTCATCATGGCCGCGGTGTTGTCCGGCAGCGGCATCTCCATCTCGGTCATGTCCTTCATGCCGCGCTCGCCCATGACCATGTAGTCGGGCACGAGCTTGGTGATCTGGCGCACGACGTTGCGGTGGTCCACACCGATCATCGTGGGCACGTCGTGACCCATCGCGTTCATCGTGTGGTGGCTCTTGTGGCAGTGAAAGGCCCAGTCGCCTTCCTCGTCGGCCAGGAACTCGACCTGCCGCATCTGCCCCACTGCGATGTCCTCGGTCACTTCGAACCTTCGCGTGCTCTTGGGAGTCGGTCCACCGTCGGTCCCGGTGACGAGGAACTCATGCCCGTGCAGGTGGATCGGGTGGTTCGTCATCGTGAGATTGCCAATGCGGATGCGGACCTTGTCCATGTGGCGCACGACCAGCGGATCAATGCCCGGGAAGATGCGGCTGTTCCAGCTCCACAGGTTGAAGTCCAGCATCGTCATGATCTTGGGCGTGTAGCTTCCGGGGTCGATGTCGTAGGCGTTCAGCAGGAAACAGAAGTCGCGGTCGACCTCGTCGATCAGCGGATGCTTGTCTTTGGGATGTGTGATCCAGAAGCCCATCATCCCCATCGCCATCTGCACCATCTCGTCGGCATGCGGGTGGTACATGAAGGTGCCCGGACGCCGGGCGACGAATTCGTAGACGAAGGTCTTACCCGGAGGAATGCCCGGCTGGTTGAGGCCGGTTACTCCATCCATGCCGTTGGGCAGTCGCTGGCCGTGCCAGTGGATGCTGTGCAGCTCGCCGAGCCTGTTGGTGACGAAGATGCGCACTCGGTCGCCCTCGACCACTTCGATGGTCGGCCCCGGACTCTGCCCGTTGTAGCCCCACAGGTGCGCCTTGAATCCCGGCGCCATCTCGCGCACCACGGCCTCGGCCACGAGGTGGAACTCCTTGACACCGTTGTTCATGCGCCAGGGCAGGGTCCAGCCGTTGAGCGTGACCACGGGGTTGTACGGCCGGCCCGTGTTCGGGACCAGCGGCGGCATCGTGTCCGGTTTGCTCTGAATCACCGGCTCGGGCAATGCCGCCAGCGCGACCTTGCTGACCGCGGCGGTGCCCATGGCAGCGGTGGCCGCACCGGCCCCACCCAGGAATTTGCGTCGAGAAACCATGAATCGAGTTCCTTGGATCGAATGGGTCAGTGCGGTACGCCGCCGGCTTCCATGGCCGGCACGCCCGGGCCAGCCGGCGCAGAGATCGTGGCCTTGCCGATGAGTGCCATGTCGAGCTCGGCTTGCGCGAGCCAGAAGTCGCGCAGTGACTCGATGTAAGCGTTGACGCTGACAATCTGCGAACGCGCGTCGGCCAGCAACTCGAAGACGCCGATCAACATGCCGTTGTATCGGAGCAGCTGCTCCTCGGAGATGCGCTTCTTCAGGGGCACGATCTCGTCGCGGTGGTGGCGCGCGATGTCGTAGGCCGCCCGGTAGTTGCCATAGGCCTCGCGCACTTCCGAGCGGGCGTTGACAGCGGTCTGGGCCGCCCGGTGCAGCGCCTGCATGTAGATGGCTTCCGCACGGGCGACGCGCGCCCCACCCCAATCGAAGAGCGGTAGTTCGAGGCTGATTTCCCAGCCCGTCTGGCGCGGTGCATCGTTGAACGAGTTGCGCACCAGACCGAGTTCGAGCACGTTGACGAATCGCGTCGTCCGCGTCAGCCCGAGATTACGCGCGGTTTGCTCCACGCCAAGCTTGGCCGCCTGGATGTCGAGACGCTGACTCATCGCCGCACGTTCGATGTCGGGTTGGTCGCCAGGCTGTCCAGGAAGATCCGGCAGCCGTTCAGGGAGTCGAAACTGGACCTGGGCACCCCACAAGCCCAGCAGCCGAATCAGCCGTTCCCGCGATGCGCGCTGCAACTGATCGGCGCGCGCCAGGCCCAGTGCCGCGTCGGCGTAGAAACTCTGTTCGCGCGCCCGTGCCAGCTTGTTGAAATTGCCCGCCTGCTCCATGCGCCGCGCCAACTCGGCACTGGCTTCGGCCGTTTGCTTGACCTGGCGCATGTATCGCACCGCTTCTTCGGCCGCCACCGCCTGGAAGTAGGCCTTGCGGGTGTCGGCCGCGAGCGACAGCACGTCCATCGCCACATCCCGCTTCACCTGCTCGAACCGGCGGGCCTCCAGTTGCGTGACCACGGGCAGCACCAGGAGCCGCGCGAGGTTGAAGTGCAGGCTGCGTTCGATTTCTCTCTCGTCGCCTTGTTTCAGCCTTCCAAAGCTGAAGCCCGGGTTCGGAAGACGCCCGGCCTGCACCACCTCGGCTTCGGTGATGCCGAGGTCCTGAAAGCGCGCCTGCAGGCCGCGGTTGTTCAACAGCGCGATCTGGACGGCATCGTCCATCGTCATCGGCGTTGACAACAGCTCACCGACCCGGGCTTCGATCGTGTCGACATCGCCCTCGCTGCGAGCCCAGCGCACGTCCTTGCCGAGGCGCTCCTTGACGATTGCTTGCGCCGGCGCCAGCCCGCCATCAGTGGAGAAGCTTGCACAGCCGCCAAGCAATGCCGCAGCCATGATCACGCTGGACAGGCTCGCGCGGCGTACGCGCGGACCAGCCGCCGTGCCAGGGTAAGGAAAGCGAGATGGTTTCATCCGTGCTTGCCCTCAGTTCGACTTGTGACCGCGGTGCCCGCCGGCGGCCGGCGGTGGGGCAGCCGCCGGCTTTGCCGGCGCTGGTGCCGAGGCGGGAGAGCCGGGTGCGGCTGGCGCGGCTGGTGCTTCAGACTGGCTGGCCTCCCGGGCATAGGCACGCCAGCCGCCGATGCGGTTGACCGTTTCGTTGGCCTCTTTCCACGACCCCACCGGCTGTTCCGTGTGTCGTTGGTATTGAGTCAACGTCGACCTGAAGACGACCTGCGGCACGGCGACGGACGCATTCATCGGGTCGGCCTTGGATCGAGACGTGGTCTGAGCAGCAGCCGTCGTGGCGACAACGACCAAGAGCGCCGGCGCAAGCCGGCTGGCAATCTTGAAGTTCATGGGATCCTCGCGAGAACCGGGTCGGTTCCGCACCGGAGAGAGGCGCGGACCGACTGGGGCCGCCGCTGCGGCGCGCTCGAGCGCCGCAGCGGCGGACGATCAGGCGAGGATCAGCCGGGGCGGTCGATGTGGAACGTCGACGACCACGCCGACAAAGCGCGTGTCCTCGAAGGACAAGCCGCAGGAACGAAGCTCCGCTCGCGGTACGCGCGCGGGCTCGAAGGCCGGTGCCGCTACGGCGCAGCATGGCGCGCATCCGCTGCACTTCAGCTTGGCCGCCTTACCGAAGGACTTCGACGAGTCGACGGCCGATTGCTTCGGCGCGTCATCCTGCATCGGCACGTCAGCCGAGCCTTGGTCAGCCTTGGTGACACCTTGCGAACTGCCGCCGTGGCCAGAAACCATGGCTCGGCCTCCGTCATGGTGCCCAACGGGCCGCGCGGAGTCGGTAGAAACGGCGGTGGCTTTCGCGCCATGATGCCCAGGACCACATCCGAGCGTGGTCACGGCTGCCACTCCCTTCAACGGGATGACCGCAGCCATGAACCAGATCAGAAGCAGGCGGGCGACACCACGCATACGGAAACTTTACCCTAAGCCGGCCGATCGGCGTAACCGAGTCCGCAGGGCATCGGTCACGCGGCGCCGGCCGAGGCGCAGACCATCGCCCCGACCCCCTCGTGGCCGCGCCATGTAAACCAGCTGCCACCGTCGGCAGTCATCAGCGATGGCTGTGTCTCAGGTTGGAAGCGCTGCTCTGCTGGCTGCCGCGACTGGGTGCCTGCGCGGCAGTCGCTGCGCTGCCGGGCGATGCCACTCGGGTGGAGTCATCGGCCGGATAGCCGTAGGCGCGAGCGTTGCCGCCATCGCCGCGGACACCCACATACACGGCACCGACCTCACCGCCCACGTTCAGCCAGCCATCGGCCGAAACCGGGTTGCGCCTGGCTTGAATCGCTTCGGCCTGGACTTCGGCGCGCGTACGCTGGCTCGGCGCGCCGACATACACCCAACCGGCCTCGCCACCGAGCTCCCGCCAGCCGTAGGCGTTGACCGGATTGCGCTTCCACACCGCCAGCTCGTTGAGCACGTCGGCGCGCGTCTTGGCCGCCGGCATGGCATGTGACGCGCCGCCGGCCTCGGTCGGCGCGGGCGTGAACCCTGTCGTCGCCAGCACCGGCAACGAGACGACGCTCAGCACTGCGATGAGACTCGGACGGAACTTCATGATGGACTCCTTGTGACTCGCGGACCACCTCGTGGGCATCCGCAGGTTGCGATGCTTGGGTGCACCGTGAGATCACTGTAGGAATCCGCGCCGGACGAGGCGCTTGCGAATCGATTACAAGTTCGTCATCACCATTTGCCGGGAGCCCCCCGGGCGAACCCCGGGCGAGACCGCTAGAAGCTATGGCGAACCCCTGCCGCGGCCGAGTTGCCCGTGCTTCTGGCTGTCAGCCGATCGGTCATCAATACGCCGTACAACTCGGTGCGCTTCGAGAGCCCGTGCAGGTATCCCGCGCTGAGTGTCCGGTTCGTGGAGGTCGCGACTCCCAGGTCCGCACTCGCATGACCATACTGAACGACGAACCGGCCTTGGCGCACGGGCACCGCTAGACCTACGCTGTAGATGTCCGCATCCGTCGACTGGAGTGCATCGGTGGTCACCCTGGTGTACTGGACGAAGCCCTTCATCGGCCCGAAGTCGTACGAGCCGGCAGCCTGAAGTGCGTCCTGGGACTTCCAGCCCGCGGGAACACCGAACGCTCCGTTCTTGACCTGCTGCCAGGTTGCGCCTGCGCCGAGCGGGCCGGAGAAGTAGAGCGCACCAAGGCTCGCGTTCCTGCCGGTGGAGCCTGCACTGCCTTCGGCCGCATTGACCGTCGCGACAAGAGTCAACCCACCGACGCCGGGTGCGGCGTAGCGAATGGAGTTGTTCCAGCCGGTGTCGCCCAGAAACGGCTGACCCGTGCTCGGGATGAACACCTGCCGAATGGCGGGCGAGAAGCCGAACGAGTCACCGAAAGCATTGAATACAAGAGTCGCTACGAAGAGGGGCGTCGTGTTGCGCCCCAAACGCAGGCCACCCCACCCCCCTCGCAGGCTCACGTACGCATCGCGCGCGAAGAACGAATCGCCGTTGAAGCGACCATTCGTACCTGTGTCCAGCCGCAAGAACTGGGCGAGTGCGAAGTCGATATGCATCGCCCCACCGAGGTCTTCTGTGCCCGAGATGCTGATGTAGCTCGTCGTCAGCTTGCCGCTGGCTGCCTCCCGGAGTCGTGGCCTGCCCGCATCCTGGAACGAGCCGACGGACATGTCGACCAAACCCTGCATGCGCACCGAGCCTTGGGCCACGGACCCGCCGGCGCCCACGCAGAGAAGCAAGGGCACCACGAGCCGCACGATGTGGATGATCTTCATGCTGTCTCAAATGCTGGGGAAGAGAGGGTGCGCGCGCGCGGCGCGCCCGCGCTCCTTGACGAAGCACCGGTCCCGGCGCTCGCGCGCCGGGACCGGCCGTCCTCAGAAGACGTGCCGAACGCCCGCCTCGAACCCCGAGGAAGCTTGGCCACCCAACATCCCCGTCGGCGGCGCGTACAGAACCGAGCTGCGCGCGGCTCCCTTGTTGGTAACCCGCCCATAGGTCGTGTACATCGCCGTACGCTTGGACAGGTTATGCACATACCCGACGCCCAGACGTGTGCTGTCGTCCGCATCGGCGAAGCCCGAGCCGGCAGGACCGCCGGACCGGTCGGCGCGCGTGTAGCCCGCCCTGATCTCGCCGACCCCAACGACAATGCCTACACCGACTGACAGGTCCTGCGTCTTGCGCGGACTCCAGTCCTTGACGTCGTACAGCGTGTAGAGCGTCGCCGCGCCGAGCTTGTAGTTGAACATCAGGTTGTAGTTCTTGAAGTCGGGCGCAGTGCCGCCGACTTCGGTCTTTCCGTAGGCGAAGCCGACGTTGACGGGACCGCCCCCGTAGCCGATGCGACCCCCGATGTACTTGTTGCCGACCACGCCTTCGCCGGCGGCAACTTGCAAGTGCCCGTACAGCCCTCCCGCCGACGGCAGGAAATAACCCACCGAGTTATCGGCGCGAAGTACCGTCGTCGCCGGGCTGCCGAGATTCGACCCCGATCCGTAGCTGAAGATCCCGCGCGAGCCGACGCCGACGATGCCGAACTCGTCCGTGAACGTGTTGTAGGCCGTCGGCGTGTAGTCGCGCCCCAAGCGAAGCTCGCCGAAGCCGCCCGCGAGGCTGACAGTCGCGCGCCGGCCCCAGAACTTGGTGGTGTCCGCGGTTCCCGTGTCGAGGTTGACCTGGGACTCGAGGTGGAAGCCGGCGCGCAGACCGCCACCCAAGTCTTCGACCCCGCGAAGACCGAATCGGCTCGTCGTGTTCGAGCCGCTGGCCAACTGCTTCACCGATCCGGCGCTACCGTTCTTGACTTGCCGCGCCGCGGCGTCGACGACGCCGAACAGCGTGACGGATGACTGCGCGTACGCAGCCGAGGAGATCGCAACGAGCGCAGCGAAAGCGGGCAAGGACTTCTTCATATGCATTGACTCCGGAGTAGGACGAGGGAACACCCCACTCCCGAGGTCTCGGCCGGGTTTCTTGCCGCATGGGCAGAGGCGACTCGGGCGGCAGATGACTCGAGAGGTAGAGCGCTGGCCGCAGCCTAGACACCCAGTCGTCGGGCCACCAGATGACGCTCGGGAAAGAGGGGGGCCGCGCTAGCACCTCCTGCCCAACTTGGGGCAAGGGCGTGTCAATCGCCCCACAGCTGCGCTGCTTGAAGGAGCAACTGCCGCGACGTTCGCTGCTGCGACGAACTTGTCACGACGACGGCGCCGGCTCACCGGCGGGCGAGACTCGAGATGACCGTCCAGTAATGTCTTCGCAAGCGATTGGTCAACCACGCGTTTCTATCGTTCGCTTCGTTCGACAGTGGTGGGCCCCGCTAGCAGTTCCTGGAACTTCGGCCTGTTGGCGTCGCACCGATGACAAACCAGGGGACGAAAGATGCGCAGACAGGACATTCAGCTGCTTTCGAGCGCGCGCCAAGGCGATACGGTCGCCCGGTGCGAGGTGGCGCGTCGCTACCTGCTGGGCGTGGACGGATTCCCGCGCCACCTCTCGACCGGCCTCGAGTACTTGGCGCATCCATCGATCGCCGGCACGAGCAAGGCCTCGGCCATCGTTGCCGAGACCCTGCCGCTGCACGAGATCGTTCATCATGATCAGCTTGCTGTGCTTGCGGCTGCGGCACGTGCCGGCTCGCCAACGGCTCAGGTGAAGTGCGGACTGTGGGCATGTCTCACGAAGCGCGACACGCCCGAGGCACTGGCATGGTTCCGGCTCGCAAGCCAGAGCGGTGACGTCGCCGCAGGTAACGCGCTGCGATTGCTGAGCCGCTCCTCGAGCGGCGAGCTGCTCGAGGTTCTGCGGGCCCTTGCCGCCTACCCCGGCGTAGATCTGCGCGAACTGCTGATGCACGCCATGCGCTGCGCACTGCACGCCCATGATGCCGATCTGCTGGCCGAAGTTCTCGACTGCATGCTCACGCTGCAGCCGGGAACCCACCCCGTTCTCGCCGACAGCGTGTGCGCCGCGCTGCAGTCTGCACAGAAGATGCCGCGATTCGCTGCAGCCGCTCCTGTCGAGCGGATCGAAGCGCTTCTCGAGAACTGCGTGCTTCGCGGCAAGGCCGATGCCGCCTTGCTGCTGGGTCGTGCGCTGTGCGGCATCGATCACGGCCCTCTGCGTGCGGTCATGCTCGCGACCGCGCAGAACATGCGCAAGGGCGCGGCGCTGCTGCTTCGCGCCGCCGACGCGGGCAAGGACGAGGCGTGGATGCACCTCTATCGTGTTCACGCCGACAGTCGGACTTCGGTGGCCAATCCGCAGATGGCTCGCTTCTTCCTCGAGAAGGCGGCCGTCCGCGGCAATGTCGAGGCCCAGCGTCGACTGGGCGCGCTGACGTTGCGCTCCGCGAGCACGTTGCACGAGTCCGAGCAGGGTATCCACTGGCTGCACCAGGCGGCTCAGCATGGCGACACCAACGCTGCTCGGTTGCTAGGCTCACTGGTGCTGAAGGTGCCGGGCCTCGACAGCGATGCGGCTATCGTGATCGAGTCCATCCGCCGCGAAGACCCGTGGATGGCCTGCAGACTTCGGACGGCCCGTGACTTCGGCCTGACGAAACTGGAGGGTCTGAGCGTGGACGTCATCGCCGGGAAGCGCCCTTGGGGGCTGGTGGTCGGGCCGAACCCGTTTATTGCACAGGTCAAGCTGTCGGCGCCGCGCGCGATTCCGGCCCTGACCGAGGAAGCGGCGCTGAATCTGCGCCGCAGCGCGTCATTCTTCGAGCAGGCCCGCGAGAGCGGATCGCCGCTCGAAGGGGACCTGCGCAAGCGCTCGGTCAGGCTTCGTCGCCTGTTGGAGCACCATGGCGGCGACGACTCGATGTTCTTCGCCGAAGCCAGGAGCACGACTCTGGAGATGCTGCGCCTGGGCACGAAGTGGGCGTTTCATGAGAGGCAGCCGCTTCGTGTGGCGCTGGCCGCCTAGCCGACGCCTGGCCGTTGCGACGGTGGGGCCGCACCTGAAAGCCGACCACGCCCTGAACAACCGATGGCGATGCGAATCCTGGTCGTCGAAGACAACCTCAAGCTCGCCGGCCACCTGCGCCGCGGGCTTGTGGAGAACGGATTCGCCGTCGATCTTGCGGCCGATGGCATCGAGGGGCGCCGTCTGGCCCTGCAAGGCGAGTACGACCTGGTCCTGTTGGACGTCATGCTGCCGGGTCTCGACGGCTTCGCGCTGCTGCAGGCGCTTCGCCACCACAAGGAAACGCCGGTCCTCATGCTAACCGCCGCAGACAGCGTGCAAGACCGCGTGCGCGGCCTGCACGCCGGCGCCGACGACTACCTCGTCAAGCCCTTCGTCTTCATGGAGCTGTTGGCCCGAATCCAGGCTGTATTGCGCCGCGGTGGCTCCGCTTCGCATCACGAGCCCGACCGCATGGTGCTGGGCGATCTCGAACTCGACCTGACCCGCCGCCGCGCGCAACGCGCCGGGGTCCGGCTGGAACTCACGGCGCAGGAGTACACGCTGCTTTCGGTGCTGCTTCGGCACCGCGGTGAGGTACTTTCGCGCGCGGAACTCACCGAGCAGGTCTGGGACATGAGTTTCGATGGCGACTCCAACGTGGTCGAAGTGGCGATCCGGCGCCTTCGCGCCAAGCTCGACGACCCCTACCCCCGGAAGTTGCTGCACACCGTTCGCGGCATGGGCTATGTGCTGGAACTGGAACCGCACGCCGAGCGACACCTGCGATGAGCTGCCGCGCGCGATCCATCGCCGCCCGGTTGACCCTTGGGCTCGGGCTCATCGCCCTCCTCGTCTTCACGGCAGCCGGTGCCCTCTTGCAGGGTGCCTTTGAACGCGATCTGGTGGCCGCCGATGAGGCCACGCTGAGTGGCAAGATCCGCGTTGTGCTGCACTTCATCGACGAAGCCACGCGATCAGGTGACGCCAGCGGGCTGCGCCATCATCTGGATGATCTGCGGATTGGCCATGAAGGCTTGCATGTGTGGCTGGTGTCGGCCACGGGGCAGCCGATCTATGGAGATCAGGCGCTTTCCGCCGTTGCCTCGGCCCAGGTCCAGGAAGTCATTCTGCCGACGTCGTCACTTTGGCCCTCAGGAGTGCTTCGGGTCGCGCAGGACACGGGGCCGCGCGACGATCTGCTGGGCAGGCATCTGATGACCTTGGTGGCGGTGTGCGCAACCGGCGTGGCAGCCATGGTGGCGCTCAGCTGGCTTGCCATCCGTCGGTGCCTGCGGGTCGTGAGCCGGCTGTCGGGCGAGGCCGCCTCCATCACACCCCGGTCCCTCGGCATGCGCCTGACCGTGCCTGCGGAGGGTGTCGAGTTGAACGGCCTCGTGCGCGCCTTCAACGATGTGCTCGACCGGCTCGAGGAGGCCTATGCGCAGATGAAGGCATTCAACGCCAACGTCGCGCACGAGCTGCGCACGCCCTTGGCCTCGCTGGCCACCGGGGCCCAGGTCGCCTTGGCCTCGCCTCGATCGAACGAGGAGTTGCGCGAGGCACTCATATCGAATCTGGAAGAGCTCGAACTGCTGAACAGCCTTGTCAGCGACATGCTGTTCCTGTCACGCGCCGACCAGGGCGATCGCGCCGAGGGTCTGGAGAAGGTGGAACTGGGGTCCGAGGCGGACAAAGCGATTCGCTACTGCGAAGCCATGCTGCACGAATCCGATCTGGTCGCCGACCGGGTTGGCGAAGCCCCGGCCTTGTGCAACGGCCCGCTGATTCGACGGGCGATCGTCAACCTGCTCACCAATGCCATCCGGCATACCCAGGCAAAGGGCCGACTTCGTCTGTGCATCGATGCCTCGACGGAGTCCGTGCGCCTATGGGTGGGCAACCCGGGGGAGCCCCTCGCTCATCACGTGCGGGCGCAGATGTTCGATCGCTTCTACCGCGGCGATGCCTCGCGATCGCGCCACCAGCCCGGCCACGGACTCGGCCTGGCGATCGTTGCCGCGATTGCGCGCATGCATGGGGGAACGGTGTTTGTCGTCCATGCCGACGGCGAGAACCGGGTGGGTTTCACGCTGCCGACACTCGTCGCCGACGCGAGTTCGGACGGACCGCCACCGGCATGAGCGCGGCCATCACCGGGCGCTACGCGAAAGGCTCGGCCGATGGCACGTGCAAGCCGATCGACGTGACCCCACGATCGGACTGAGCGAACGGCTCGCCACGATGCATGCGGGCAATCGCCGCAACGATCGCCAATCCGAGGCCATAGTTGGCGCCGGACCGCCGCCGAGATCGATCCACTCGGTAGAAGCGATCGAACAGCTTTGGAAGGTGTTCCGCGTCGATCAGCGGGCCTTCATTGACCACCGAGATCCTCACCTGACCCGGCAACGCCTCGATCTGCACCCTGACCACCGACCCCGGCGTTGCGTACCGCGTCGCATTGCTGAGCAGGTTCGAGAGGGCGCGCCTGATCAGCGAAATGTCGAACAGCCCTGCCGCATCGCCTTGGCAGACCGCCGTCAGATTGCGCTCAAGCAACGCAGCCTCGTGATAGTCGACGATCTCGTGCAAAGCGGCGCACAGGCTGTCGACCCTCTCGCGCCGCGCGGGCGCACCACGATCGGCCTGGGAGAGAAAGAGCATGTCGTTCACGATGACGGCCAGCCGCCTCAGGTCTTCCAGGTTGGCGGCAATCACCTCGCGCAATTCGTCGGCGGGACGATCACGCTGCAACGCCAACTCGCTCGAGCCGATCAGCGTGGTCAACGGAGTGCGAAGTTCGTGCGCCACGTCGGCATTGAAGCCCTCGAGTTGCGCGTAGGCCTGCTCCACGCGTGTCAGCAGGTCGTTGAACCGCTGAACCAGTGGCGTCAACTCCTGCGGTTGACCCGATCCATCCAGGCGCAGCCCGGCTCGGTCGAGTGCCATCGACTCGACCTGCGACGACAACCGACGCACAGGGCGAAGGCCCCGAGCCACGAGCATGTACCCCGTGACGCCGACGATTCCGGCACCGGCGAGCGAAGCCACGACCAAGGTGACTCCGAGGCGCCACAACAACGCGTCGTCGCGGCCAACATCCAGCGTGAGGTCCACCATCACCCGACCTACGGGACTCGACGGCCAGGTGTCCTGCCAATGGATGGCTCTGAGTCGCGCGTCGTTGGACGACACCCGACGGGTCCGGGCCGGCGCGAAGAGGACCTGCCCAGCTAAGGTTCTGACCGTCAGCGCCATGTCCTCGTGCCCGACCAGGAAGTCATCGAGCTTGTGTCGGAGTTCGGTCAAGTCGGCCGCCTCCGCGGTCTCGGACAGCGCGTGTCGGATGACGTCCGTCTTGACTTGGAGCTCTTCCTTCTGCCGGCTTTGCAGGACCCAGTAGCTGACTGCGATCACGGTGGTGGACACCAGCAGGGCCACCAGCAGGCCCTGAAGCGCCAACCAGGTCGACAGCCGCCGACCGACCGAGGGTGCGCGCCTCCCGGGCCCGTGGGCAGGCGGGCTCACTCTTGCCGCCGCTCCAGCACGTAGCCCATGCCGCGCACCGTGTGCAGCAACTTGGACTCGAACGGCTCGTCGAGTTTGCTGCGCAGTCGCCGCACGGCCACCTCGACGACATTCGTGTCGCTGTCGAAGTTGATGTCCCACACCTGCTCCGCGAGCACGGTGCGCGTCAGCACTTCCCCGCGGCGGCGCAATAGAAGGACGAGGAGGTTGAATTCCTTGGGCGTGAGTTCCAGGCGCTTGCCGGCGCGCGTGGCCCTGCGGCGAGCGAGGTCCACCTCCAGATCGTCCAATCGGAGGAGGGTGGCCCCCTGGGAGTCGCCTCCGGAAGCGCCTCGCCGAAGCAGCGCCTGAACGCGGGCAAGGAGCTCGGAGAAGGAGAACGGCTTGCCCAGGTAGTCGTCCGCGCCTTCGGTCAGCCCTTTCACCCGGTCTTCGACCGCGTCGCGCGCGGTCAACATCAGGACCGGTGTCTTGCGCCTCGACCGCAGCGAGGCCAAGACCTCGAAGCCGTCTTTGCCCGGAAGCATCACATCCAGAATGACGAGGTCGTAGCTTCCTTCGACTGCGAAGTGGAGCCCGTCGATGCCGTCGTGCGCCAAGTCGACCACATATCCGCTCTCCGACAGCCCCTTTCGCAGGTAGTCTGCCAGCCTCACTTCATCTTCGACAACGAGGATTCGCATTCCCGCGATTCTGTGCCATGGACTGTCGGCCGAGGATTACGGTTTGGTCATCTTCTTGCTCCGCGCAGGCCTGGCCGGGCGTGGCCCACAAGTCGCTGAGGTGAGGGGAAGCGCCATGTTCCCCGCCCTGTGCCGGGACCTGATCGGGCCGTCGCGCGTGGCTACGTACCGAGCGCCCGCGCGAGGGCGAGTTCGAGCAGCTCGCTCTGGTTGAGCGGCGTGATGTCGGCCACGACGGTACGGTCCGGGCGAGCGCGGCCCAAGACCGGGAAGTGGTCGATCGGAACAAGCGGGGCGCTCACATCAACTGCGCCGAGTGGGATGGCGGTGTCAAACATCGGACCTTCGTACGCTCCGATCGCGCTCACAGATTCCTTGGCATCGACTACGTGAACGTGCACACTCCCGCGCCCGATGCGCCAACAGCCGCACACTTGGACGATCTCGCCACCCTTGAGGTCGAGGGCAGCCCCGCCGATATCCGTGGCTTTTGGGGGTTGTTGCTCATGAGCTCAGCCACGCGATCTCTCGGCTGGCTCTGCGAGGAGTACCTGCGCTTCAAGGTGCTCGCACCTGAGTCCTGCAAGCGCTATCGGCTCAGCGCCACAAACCTGGCCCGCCAGATGCATGGCGCCAAAGCGGATCCGACCAGCGTGCCGCTTCAGTCCATCACGGCGGACGTGTTGATCGCCTTTCGCGACGACTGTCGTCGGCGGATGAGGCCGGCCAGCGTCAACACTGAGCGCCGACATCTCTCGACCATGCTGAACTTCGCCTGCCGGCAGGGTTGTCTGGAGCGCAATCCGTACCGCGAAGTGCCGTCCATCCCGACTCCGCAAACCGAACCGAAGGCGTTGGCGAAGAAAGAGATGTTCCAGTTCCTTGAGTTTCTCGAATCTGGCCGGCGGCTTGATTCGCGAGGTCGAAGCGTGGACGTCATTCCCCCTCAGTGGTTCTGGCTTGCGGTTCTGAGGACCTTCTACTTCACCGGGATGCGCAAGCGGCAGCTGCTGGGCTTGCATTGGAACGACATCTCGCTGACCGAGGAGACCATTCTTCTCCGCTCGGACACGAGCAAGACCCGCAGGGAGTGGCGCGTTCCGCTGCCGCCGGCCCTGGCGCCGGACCTGATGAATCTGATGCGCGAGACGCAGCGCATCGTGGGGAACGACCTGGATGGCAGGCAGGTGTTCTGTCTGCCGCTGTTCAGCGCTTGGTCAGGAGCATTCGTGTCGCGCGAGATGAGGGCGCACAACCTGGACGGCTTCTTTCGGCGGCTGCGCAAGCACCTGCCGGCGTCGATGCCTCGAATCAGCGCGCATCGAATCCGCCACACGACGGCGACCATCCTTGCCAACGCGGTGCCCAACCTCAAGGTGGTTCAGCAGCAGCTTGGGCACACGTCGATCTCGACGACCTACGGCTACGTGCATCCGGATCTCAACGCGATGCGCGATGCGTTGGGGGCCTTGTAGCCGGCAAGCTGCGGTCTGACCAGCTTGCCAACAGCTGCGTCAAAGGCTAGCGCCCCCTCATTCGAACGGGCACGCTGCTCGGTATGCCAGGCCGCGCTTTGACTGCGTCCTGCTACTGCGGGCACAATCCGGCCCGTGGGGTATGCAAAAGCAGTCTCAGCCGATCTGAACTCTGAGCCCCCTTCGAAGGTTGGACGGACTCTTAATCCGTTGGTCGCAGGTTCGAATCCTGCAGGGCCCACCAACACTTCCTCGGGGATTGCCCCGAGGAGCTGGGCCCCGGCCGTCGCAGGTCAGCACTCAGTTCGTTGGGCCGTCTCGCCTTCTGGCCGCCTCTCTGGCGCGCACGACCACCGGCTGCGGCCGGCAAAGCTGCGCGCCGCCGCTTGACCACCCTCGCGTCGACTGCGAGCGCCCCAGGGCGCCCCTATCCTCCCGGCTCATGAACGCACCCGAACGGCACGACTACCTCGTGCTCTCCCGCGGCCAGTGGGACCGCGGTCTCTCGCCGCAGGTCATCCAGGCCGCCATCGACGCCTTCTACGCCTGGTACGACCGCCTGCTCGAGGAAGGCAAGGTGTTACCGGGGCAGCGCCTGGCGCGCGAAGGCAAGCTCGTCTCGCGCGAGCGGGTCGTGGACGGCCCGTTCTCCGAAGCCAAGGAGGTGATCGGCGGCTACTGGTTCTTCCGCGCCTCCAGCCTCGACGAGGCAGCGGCGCTGGCGGCGCAGAACCCCTGCCTGGCCTGCGGGCTGAGCTTCGAGGTGCGCCCGGTCGAGCTCGTGCGCGCAAACGCCTTCGCGCGCACCAACGAAACGCCTGACTGAACTCGGGCCGCCAGCGGCGAGCCGGGGTCGAGCGCCCCGTACCTCGCGCGGCGCATTGCATCTGCAACATTCGCGGCCGGTCCAGCAACCTGGCTGAAATGGGCGCTGCCAAGCATCGCCTGCCATGCTGACCTTCGTCGACCCCGCCGCCACCTCCGTTGCCGCGCACTCAGCGATGCGCAGCACCGAGGCCTCGATACCACCGAGCACCCAGATCGTGCCGCACGTGCTGGCACTGGACGACGATGCGTCCATCCGGGGCCTGCTCACCGACTACCTGCGCGACAACGACCTGCGCTGCACGGCCGTCGACAGCGGCCGAGCCTTCGACGCCGTGCTCGCGCGCGAAACCATCGACCTCGTCATCCTCGACCTGCGCCTGCCCGGCGAGGACGACGGCTTGGCCATCGCGCGCCGCCTGCGGGCGTCTTCGGCGATCCCCATCCTCATGCTGACCGGCCGCGCCGACGAGGCCGACCGCGTGATGGGCCTGGAGCTGGGCGCCGACGACTACCTTACCAAGCCCTTCAGCCCGCGCGAGCTGCTGGCGCGCATCCGCGCGCTGCTGCGGCGCGCGCAGGCCCAGGCCACGGTGGCCGACGCCCTGGCGCGCGTGCGCGCTTACCGCTTCGGGCCCTGGGAGCTGAACGTGCCGCTGCGCCGCCTGCGCGCCACCGACGGGCGCCAGGTCGAACTGACGAACGGCGAATTCAGCCTGCTCGCCGCGTTCGTCTCGGCGCCGCAGCGCGTGCTCTCGCGCGAGCGACTGCTGGACCTCTCGCGCCTGCACAACGCCGAGGTCTACGACCGCTCGATCGACGTGCAGATCCTGCGCCTGCGCCGCAAGATCGAAGCCGACCCCGCGCGGCCGCAGTTCATCAAGACCGAGCGCGGCAGCGGCTACCTCTTCGACATGGCCGTCGAAGTGGTGCGTTAGCGCCGTCCCTCGCCTCCCCGCGCCGGAGCCGGCGCCGGTTCGCGCCCCGCGGTTGCATCTGCAACGCCGCCGGGCCCCTGCTGAAAGCGCGCGGCAACGTGCCGGGCGGATCGTGCCTCCAGTCGAGTCCCTCGACATGGAAGGACGGTCATGACGAACCCGCACGATCTTTCGCTGACGCCGCTGGCCCGGCACGCGTTGTTGTCCCTGCAGGGCGGCAGCGGCAAGGGCGTGGGCGTCTTCAGCGGCCTCGTCTGGATCACCGAAGACGGTGGGCCGGACGACCACGTGCTCGGCCCCGGCGACAGCATGGTCCTGCGTCGGCCGGGCCTGGCAATCGTCGAGGCCCTGCAGGACTCGCAGGTGATCCTGTTCGACACCGGCGCCGCGCGCAGGCACGCGGCCGGCGCCGAACCCCTGCGCACCTCGGCGCATGCCGTGCCCGGCTCTCGGTACGCCTGCGGCCCGGCCACCGGAGCCGGCGAGGCGCCACGGCTGAGCCTGGCCGAGTACGAGCGCATCGCGCGCGAGCTGCGCCGGCAGGCGATGGCCGACGCCGTGCACCGGCTCCTGCAGGCGCTGGGCAGAATGTTCTCGCCGCCCGCCACGCAGCCAGCCCCGCCGCGGCCCAGGCGCCCGGACCTGACGTTGCAGCCGCAGCGCTGAGCCGGCTCGGCGAGACAATCATGTGGCCGCGCGCCGCGACGAACACTGCGGCGCATCCAGCGCGGATGGCCGCATTGAGCGTGCGTCCATTGCGCCGCGGCGAGTCCGCCAGCCTGCGCGCCTTCTTCAGCGCGCTCTCGCCGGCAGCACGCCGCTGGCGCTTCCACGGCGCGGTGAACGAATTGCCTTCGGCCTGGATCGAGCGCCTGGCGCACCCCGACCCGCACAGCGAAGCGGCCGTGCTCGCCGAGGCCACCGAGGGGGACGAGGCACGCCCGGTCGGCGAGGCCCGCTACGTCGCCGACGGCGCCGCGCCGGGCACGCGCGAGCTGGCCGTCGTCGTGGCCGACGGCTGGCAGGGGCGCGGTGTTGGCACCGCCTTGCTTCACGCCCTCGAGCAGGCCGCGCGCCGGCAGGGCGTGCAGCGGCTCTTCGGCGATGTACAGCGCGACAACCTGGCGATGCTGGCGCTGGCCGGGCGCGCCGGCTTCGAGACGAGTGGGCACCCGACCGATCCGACTCTGGTGCGCATCGCCAAGCAACTGGCCGACGCCACGGCGCCGGCCTCTGGGCGCGGCCGCTGAGACGGCGACCGGACCTGCAACGCTCGACCCATCAGCGCGGCAGCGGCACCGCCCAGGCCAACCGCGACCACGTGCGGCGCCAGCCCCGCACCCAGCGCTCGACCTGCGAGCTGCGCGGCGTCCCGTTCAATGCCCACTGCACGAAGTGCTCGCAGTTGTTGGTCCAGAAGCGGTAGCGGTCCTCGCCCAGGCGCGTGCGCGCTCGCGCCACGGCCGCGGTGCCAGCGAAGGCCGGCGTCGCATGGACCTGCGCGAGCACGCCACGGCCGCGTGCGAAACGGGCCAGGCTCACCTCCTCGACGGGCCCGCGCCGGAAGAGGCGGCTGAAACCGGCGTAGTGGATGACGCGGCCCTGGCCGGCATAGAGCCCGTGATGCTGGTAGCCCCGGCGGGGCGAGACGAGGTGCGTGCCGGGCGCCCAGTCGCCACCATCGCGCTCGTCGCCAGCGTCGCCGGGCGGCTGATGGGCCTGATCCTCGATTGCACGTTGGCTTGCACGGTGTTCCCCTCGAGGTGTTGTCTCGTTGTCGCCCGCATGGCAGCTGCGGGCTGTCCGAGTTCACAGGTTCGCTGCCGTGCATCGCACGGGGATTGCATCGCCCCTGTCAGGCATCACAAGTGAAACGACTCAGGCGCGCGCGGACGTGCGGGTGCGTGCGGGTCCGGGCCGGTGCGCTGAGGCACCTCCAGGCGCGTTCATTGCAAATGCAATGCGCGAGCGCAGGCCTGAAACCGGGCGGCAGCGCAGCAAGGCCACCATGAGCGCCATGCAAGCAGGTGCGCCATGACCACCGCGCCTGAGGCGCCACGCCCGGAAGAGGCTCCGGTCGACCCCGGTTCCGACCCGGCGCGCCCGCCGCCGTCGCGGCGGCATGTGCTGCTCGTCGACGCCGACCCTCTGCTGGCCCGCCTGATCGAGGAATGGCTGGCCCCCGAGGGCCTGTCCGTATTGACGACGCCGGTGGTGGCCATGGCCGCCGCCTGCTGCCTCGTCATCGTCGACCTGCCGTATCCCCGCCGCACGGGCTTAGACTCGATCCGCGAGGTCGCTTCGCGCCACCCGGGGGTTCCGATCATCGCCCTCTCGCCCACCATCTTCGCCAGCGTCGACGCGTGCGGTACCGTGTCGCGTTCGCTCGGCGTCGACTGCGTGCTCGCCAAGCCCACTTCGCGCGACCGGTTGTTGGGCGCCGTGCGGCGGTTCGCCGCCGACGGCGCGGTCGGTCGCTCGGTCGGTCGCGCAACCGGCTGAGCCGCGGGTCCAGCGGTCCGTCGAGCGTTCGTCCGAGATGTCCGAAGAGGCAGCCTCCACCGCAGTGCCCGCGCCGGCCCCGAAGGCCGGCGACCCCTGGTGGCCCTGGCGCAACATCGCGCTCGCGGGCTCGCTGTTCGTGCTCGCGATCACGGCGCTGTCGGTGTACGACATCGTTCGCAGCTACCACGAGAGCGTCGCCGAGACCGGGCGCGACCTGCAGAGCCAGGCGCGTGTCATCGCCGAGCAGGCGGCGCGCAGCCTGCAGGCGGTCGATGGCGTGCTGCGCCAGATCAGCGAAGACAGCCGCCGTGGCGCGCCCGGCCGGATGTCGCCCGCCGACCTGCATGGCTACCTGAAGAACCAGGCGCAAGGCCTGGTGCAGGCCGACGCGCTGTCGCTGTTCGACGCCGACGGCCGCCTGGTTTCGAGTTCGGCCACGCCCGAACCCACACCGCCGCTGGTGAACCTGGGCGACGATCCGGCCTTCCGCTTCGTGCGAGCGCACACCGGCAACGGGCCGCTGGTGGCGCCGGCCCGCCTGGGCCGCCTGCTCACGCAAGGCTGGTTCGTGCCGATGGCGCGCCGGCTGGAGACGGCCGACGGCCGCTTTGCCGGCGGCGTGGCCGCCAACGTGCGCGTCGACTACTTCCAGAACTTCTACCGCGACGTGCGGCCCGAGGCCGGCACGGCGATCTCGCTCGTGCATGCCGACGGCACGCTCGTGGCGCGCCACCCGGCGGCCGAAGCTTCTCTCGGCCAGCGCTACGCCGGCTTCGACCTGCTGCTGCCGTCCTGGCAGGCCCATGCCACGGCGGTGGCGCGCGCCGTCAGCCCGATCGACGGACTGGAGTACTTCGGTGTGCGCGAGCCGGTGGCCGGCCACCCGCTATACGTCGTACTGACACGCGAGACGAGCCAGGCGTTGGCCGCCTGGCGCGAGCGCAGCATCGGCAACGGCCTGCGCACGCTGGCCCTGGTGCTGCTGGCCGTGGCGTTGCTGTCGATGCTGCGCTGGCAGCTACTGCGGCTTTCGCGCATGCGCTCGTCGCTGGAACACTCGCGCGAACGTTTCGCGCTCGCCGCGGCGGGCTCCGAAGAAGGCATCTGGGACTGGGACGTCACCACCGACACCGTCTACGCCTCGCCGCGGGCGCGCGAGATCTTTGGCGCCGGCCCGGGGCCCGAGACGCAGCCGCGCGCGTCGTGGCACAAGCAACTGCAACTCCACCCCGACGACGCCCCCCGGCGCCTGCAGGCGATGGAAGAGCACATGGCCGGCCGCGCCCCGGTGTACGCGATGGAGTACCGCGTGCGCCGCGAGGTGCCGGACGACGCGCCGGCGCGCACGCCAGCCGGCGGCCCCGTCACCGTGATCAAGACCGCCGCCGACGGCGACCCGTGGCGCTGGGTGCGCGTGCGCGGCCTGTGCGTGCGCGACGCGCAGGGCAAACCGCTGCGCATGGCCGGCTCCGTGACCGACATCGACGCCCGCCGCCGCGCCGAAGACGCGCTGCGCCTGTCGGAGGAACGCTACGCGCTGGCCATGGCCGGCCTCACCGGCGGGCACTGGGTGTGGGAGGTGACGACCGACGCGCTCTTCGTCTCGCCTTCCATCCACCGCCTGTTCGGCCTGCCCGAGAACACGCCGGTGACGACGCGAATGGACTACTTCTCGCGCATCACCGTGTACCGGGAAGACCTGCGCGACCTCGCGCGCATCGAGAGCGACGTCGTGCAGGGCCGCAGGCAACGCATGGACTTCGAGTACCGCATCCTGCCCGCGGGCAGCGAGCGGCCGCGCTGGATCCTGACGCGCGCGCAGGCCTTCCCGGGCGCCGATGGCCGGCCGCTGCGCATGGCCGGCGTCAGCGTCGACGTCACCGACCGCAAGGAGACCGAGCAGGCGCTGCGGCTCTCGGAAGAGCGCTTCGCGCTCGCCGTGGCCGGCAGCAACGACGGCATCCTCGACTGGGACCTCGTCAACGACCGCATGTACTCGTCCGAGCGCGCGATGCGCATGCTCGGTGTCGACTCGACGGTGACGACGCGCACGCGCGCCGAATGGATGGCGCTCATCGACATCCACCCCGAGGACCGCCAGCGCCACGCCGACGACCTGCGCCTGCATCTCGAGGGTGGCAGCGACATCCGCGACGGCGAGTACCGGGTGCGAGCCCCGGGCGGCGGCTGGCGCTGGCTGCGCGTGCGCATGATCTGCGTGCGCGACGCCGAGGGGCGCGCCACGCGCCTGGCCGGCTCGGTGACCGACATCGACCCCTACAAGCGCGTCGAGGCGGCGCTGCGCGAATCGGAGGAGCGCTACGCCTTCGCGATGAGCGGCTCCAACGAAGGCCACTGGGTGTGGGACTTCGGCTCGCAGCAGATCTACGTCTCGGCCCGGCTGGCGCAGCTGTTCGGCCTCGGCGAAGACGCACGGGTCATGCCGGCGCAGGCCTACTTCGACGCATTGCCGCTGCACCCCGACGACCGCGAGCGCGTGCTGCGCAACCGCAGCGAGCACGTCGCCGGCCTCACACCGCGGCTCGACCACGAGTTCCGCGTCCTGCTGCCGGGCAGCGCCGGGCCGCGCTGGCTGCACACGCGCGCTCAGTGCTTCCGCGACGCCGAAGGCCGTCCGCTGCGCCTGGCCGGCGCCACCGTCGACATCACCGACCGCAAGCGCGCCGAGGAGGCGCTGCGCGAGAGCGAGCAGCGCTTCGCCATCGCCGTGGCCGGCGCCGACGACGGCATCTGGGACTTCGACTACGTGCACGACCGCGTCTTCGGCTCGCGCCGTGCGCGCGAGATCCTCGGCATCCGCCTCGAGCCCGAAGTTCAGACCTTCGAAGAATGGTTCGACGACGTGAAGCTGCATCCCGAAGACGCCGCCGAGCGCCTGCGCGCCATGCAGGAGCACATCGATGGCCACACCCCCGCCTACGAGGGCGAGTGGCGCGTGCTGCAGCCCGGTGGCGGCCACCGCTGGGTACGCGTGCGCGGCGTGTGCGTGCGCGACGCCGAAGGCCGGCCGCTGCGCATGGCCGGCTCGGTGAGCGACATCGACGCGCGCAAGCGCGCCGAGGAGTCGCTGCGCCGCA
The DNA here is from genome assembly GCA_016790435.1 of Rubrivivax sp. Taxonomy (GTDB): domain Bacteria; phylum Pseudomonadota; class Gammaproteobacteria; order Burkholderiales; family Burkholderiaceae_C; genus Rubrivivax. The sequence goes on from JAEUPE010000140.1 coordinate 44,632, forward strand.
GTGAGGAGCGCTATGCGCTCGCCGTCGCCGGCTCCGACGACGGCGTGTGGGACTGGGACTTCGACGCCGGCGTCGCCTTCGAGTCGACGCGCGCGCGCCAGCTGCAGGGCCTGCCGCCCGGCCCCGAGGTCCAGCCGGTGCAGGACCTGGTGCGCTCGCTGCGCGTGCACCCGGACGATGCGCCACGGCGCGCCGAGGGCATCCGCGCCCACCTCGCCGGCGAGACGCCCGCCTACGAGTGCGACTACCGCGTGCTGCACGACGACGGCGAGTACCGCTGGATCCACGTGCGCGCGCTGTGCATCCGCGACGCCAACGGCCGCCCCTACCGCATGGCCGGCTCCGTCACCGACATCGACGCGCGCAAGCGCGCCGAGGAGGCGCGGCGGGCGAGCGAGGAACGCTTCGCGCTCGCCGTCGCCGGCAGCAAGGACGGCATCCTCGACTGGGACGTGGTGAACGACCGCATGTACGTCTCGGAGCGCGCACTTCAGATCGTCGGCCTCGATGCGGCCACGCCCATCGCCACGCAGAGCGACTGGGCGGCGGCGTTGATGCCGCGCCTGCACGAGGACGACGCCGCCAAGCTGGCCGACGAGCTGCGCGCCTACCCCGACGCCCACCCGCCGCTGCACGAGGGCGAGTACCGCGTCCGCGACGACAGCGAAGGTGCCGGCGCGGGCGGTGTCGGTGGTGGTGGTGGCGGCGGCGGTGGGGGTGCCAGTGGCCTCGCCTGGCGCTGGATCCGCTTCCGCGGCATGAGCATCCGCGACGCCGGCGGGCGGCCGGTGCGCTGGGCCGGCTCGCTCTCCGACATCGACGCGCAGAAGAAGGCCGAGGAGGCGCTGCGCCGTTCCGACGAACGCTACCAGCTCGCCGTGGCCGGCTCCGACCAGGGCCTGTGGGACTGGGACCTCGAGAGCGACAGCCTCTTCCTGAGCCCGCGCGCGCAGCAGCTGCTGTGGGTAGAGCCCGGCACGCCGCAGCGGCCGCGTCGCGAGTGGATCGCGCTCACGCCCTACCACCCCGACGACGTGGAGCCGGTGCGCGACACGCTCGCGGCCTACCTGCGCGGCGGCGTGCGCAGCTTCAAGGTCGAGTATCGCGTCCGCCACCACGGCGGCACCTGGCACTGGTACCGACAGCGCGGCATCGCCGTGCGCGACGAACTGGGGCGCCCCACCCGCATGGCCGGCTCCATCGAGGACATCACCGACCGCAAGAACGCGGACGCCGAGCGCGACCGCCTCGAGCTGCAGCTGCGCCAAGCGCAGAAGCTGGAAGCCATCGGCACGCTGGCCGGCGGCATCGCGCACGACTTCAACAACATCCTCGCCGCCATCCTCGGCTACGGCGAGATGGCGGTGAAGGACGCGCCCGAGGGCTCCTCACAGCGCCGCCACATCGAAGCCGCCGTCAGCGCCGGCATGCGCGCCAAGTCGCTCGTCGAGCGCATCCTCGCCTTCAGCCGCAGCGGCGTGGGCGAGCGCATCCCCGTGCACGTGCAGTCCGTGGTCGGCGAGGCCATCGACCAGCTGCAGGCCTCGCTGCCGGGCGGCATCACGGTGCAGCGGCGGCTGGCGTGCGGCGACTCGGCCGTGCTCGGCGACCCGACGCAGGTGCACCAGGTGGTGATGAACCTGTGTGCCAACGCCGTGCAGGCGATGCGCTCGCAAGGCACGCTGGAGGTGACGCTCGACCGCGTGCACGAGCTCGAGCCCGACTGCATGACCGGCCCGCTGGCCGAGGGCGACTACGTGCGCCTGCGCGTGCGCGACACGGGCTGCGGCATCTCGCCGCAGGTGCTGGAGCGCATCTTCGACCCCTTCTTCACGACCAAGGAGGTCGGGGTCGGCACGGGGCTCGGCCTCTCCCTCGTGCACGGCATCGTCACCGACCTCGGTGGCGGCATCAACGTCGTCAGCGAGGTCGGCATGGGCTCCACGTTCACCGTCTTCCTGCCGTGGCAGAGCTGCGTCGCGCCACCTGTGAAGGAGGCGGCACAAGTGCCCGAGGGTCATGGCGAGACCGTGCTGCTCGTCGACGACGAGGAGGCGCTCGTGCGCCTGGGCGAGGAGATGATCGCCGAGCTCGGCTACGAGCCGGTGGGCTTCACCTCCAGCCGCGCCGCGCTGGAGACCTTCCGTGCGTCGCCAGGACGCTTCGACGCGGTGCTCTCCGACGAGTCGATGCCGGAGATGACCGGCTCCGAGCTCGCGCGCGCCATCCGCGCCATCCGCGAGGACATCCCGATCGTCCTGATGACGGGCTATGTGACGCCGGGGCTGAACCAGCGCGCGCGCGACACCGGCGTGGCCGAGGTGCTGGCCAAGCCACTGGTGGCGCGGGACATTGCGCGCAGCTTGGCGGGGGCGCTGCGAAACGGGGGGTGAGGGTTGGTCTTGCGGCGACTTGTTCGCTGCTGCTTTCGCTTCGGCGGGCGACTGGCTGCAGTCGGAGCAGGCCGGGTC
>JAEUPE010000201.1 GCA_016790435.1 Rubrivivax sp.
GTGCGGCCGACCTCGGGCAGGTCGACGAAGACCACGTCGCCGAGCGCGTCCTGCGCGTGCAGCGTGATGCCGACGACGGCGGCTTCGTGGTCTTCGATGTTGATCCACTCGTGGTCGGGGGTGAACATGGTCGTCATGGGCAGGGGCTCCTCGGTGGGTGGCGGGGGAGGGTTGTCGGGGGTCGGTTGCGCGCCGGGCGGCGCGGAGCGGCGCAGGGGCGGTTCAGCCGCGGTGGTAGCGGTGCGGGGTGAAGGGCATCGGGCTCACGCGCATCGGCACGCGCTTGCCGCGCACCTCGGCATGAACCTCGCTGTGCAGCTGCGCGTGGTCCTGCGTCAGGTAGGCCATCGCGATCGGCTGGTTGACGGTGGGGGCGAGCGTGCCGCTGGTGACCTTGCCGATGGCATGGCCCTGCGCGTCGAAGACCGGCGCGCCTTCGCGCACCGGCACGCGCTCCAGGCCGACGAGGCCGACGCGCTTGCTCGGCGCGCCGCCGGCCAGGTGGCCCTCGATGGCGGCGGCGCCGGGGTACCCGCCGGCACGTGCGCCGCCGGGGCGCCGCACCTTCTGGATGGCCCAGGTGAGGCCCGCCTCCACAGGGCTCGTCTTCTCGTCGATGTCGTGACCGTAGAGGCACAGCCCGGCCTCGAGGCGCAGCGTGTCGCGCGCGCCCAGGCCGGCAGCCAGCACGCCCGGCTGCGCCAGCAGTTGCATGGCGAGCGCCGTGGCGCCGTCGGCCGGCACGGAGATCTCGAAGCCATCCTCGCCGGTGTATCCCGAGCGGGTGACGAAGCAACGCTGGCCCGCCAGCTCGAACACGCCGCCGGTCATGAACACGAGCTGCGCCACGGCCGGATTGAGGCGAGAGAGCGCGGCAACGGCGGTGGGGCCCTGCAGCGCGAGCAGGGCCCGCTCGGGCATCGGCACGACTTGGCAGCGGTGGCCGATGTGCGTGACCAGGTGGCGGAGGTCGGCCTCCTTGCAGGCCGCGTTGACCACCAGGAAGAGGTCGCCGAAGCCCTGCGCGGCGTCGCCGGCGCTGGGGCGCGTGACCATCAGGTCGTCGAGCAGGCCCCCGCTCGCGTTGGTGAAGAGCGCATAGCGCTGGCGGCCGGGCGCGAGGTCCACGACATCCACGGGCACCAGCGTCTCGAGCGCCGCCGCGGCGTCGGCGCCGACCAGCCGCAGCTGGCCCATGTGCGAGACGTCGAAGAGAGCCGCCGACGTGCGGCAATGCTTGTGCTCGGCGATGACGCCGCCGGCGTACTGCACCGGCATCGAGTAGCCGGCGAAAGGCACCATCCTGGCGCCCAGCTTCAGGTGCAAGGCGTGCAGCGGGGTCTGCAGCAGCTCGGTGGTCGGCTCGGACATCGTGGGCTTCTTCCCTCTGCGGTGGCCATGTTCGGCTCGCCGGATCCGTGTGGATCGGCGTGTCGTCCGGGCCCCGCTGTCCGCTTTACCTGAGAGATTCGGCGCTGCCCCAACCGGAGCCCAAACAAGATTCGGGCGCCGGCCGGCAGTCCTTGCCCCTTCGGTGGGCCGCCGCGGTTGCCCGCGAGGGCCTCTCTCCAGTGAGGAAGAAAGCCAGTCCCTTTTGCCTGAGCGTTTCGCCGGAACGGCAGCCAAGAAGGCTCCCGGGCCGGCTCGCCTTCGGCGGCCGCGGGCCGGGTCACGGCCGCGCAACTCTCTCCTGGCCGAGGCAGTGTAGCAGCGCCAATGCGATGGGTTCGAGGCCAGCGGCGCGCCCGCAGGCGACGCCAACGAGGGGCCCGTGCCACGAGGCATCATGCCGACACTGCCATGACGCGCCCGATGCCCCAGTCGCACTAGCGACGCACTCGCGATGAACTACGCCGGTCGCTTCGCCCCCACGCCTTCAGGCCCGCTGCATGCGGGCTCGCTCGTGGCGGCGCTCGCGAGCTGGCTCGACGCGCGCGCGCATTGCGGGCGCTGGCTCGTGCGCATCGAGGACGTCGACCGGCCGCGCTGCGTGCCCGGCGTGGCCGAGGTCATTCTCGGGCAGCTCGCACGCTGTGCTCTCGTGCCCGACGAACCGCCGCTGGTGCAGTCCGGCCGAGACGCGGCCTACGACGCGGCGCTGCAGCGCCTGCGTGCCGAGGGCCTCGCCTACGACTGCGCCTGCACGCGCCGGGAGATCGACGATGCGCTCGTGCGCCAGGGCCGCGCGCACGCGCGGCACGGCGAGCGCATCTATCCCGGCACCTGCAGGGCGGGCGTGCCGCCGCGCCTGCGTGGGCGACCGGCGCGCGCGGTGCGGCTGCTCACGCTGCGGGGTGCCGAGCCGGTGTGCATCGACTGGTGGGACCGCCGCCTCGGCGCGCAGGCGCAGAACGTGACGGAGGCGGTGGGCGACTTCGTGCTGCGGCGCGCCGACGGCTGCTGGGCCTATCAACTCGCCGTGGTCGTGGACGACGCGGCGCAGGGCATCACCCATGTCGTCCGCGGCGAGGACCTCGCCGACAACACAGCGCGGCAGATCCTGCTGCAGCGCGACCTCGGGCTGCAGACGCCGCGGTACCTGCACACGCCGCTCGTGCTGGGGGCCGACGGCGCCAAGCTCAGCAAGCAGAACGGCGCGCGTGCGCTGGACCTGGCCGATCCGGTGGCGGCGCTGCAGGCGGCGGCCGCGGTGCTGGGCCTGCCGCACCGGCCCGCCGACACGCCGGCGCGGTGGCTGGCCGAGGCGGTGCCCGCCTGGGCTGGCATCATCGCGGGTTCCTAGCAAACCCCTTGACCCAAGGACGACGACATGACCACCACCGCCAGTGGCCTGCAGTACGAAGACACCGCGCCGGGCACCGGCGCCGAAGCCGTGGCCGGCAAGACCGTGCGCGTGCACTACACCGGCTGGCTGCACGACGTGAATGCCAACGACTCGCGCGGCCGCAAGTTCGACTCGAGCAAGGACCGCGGCCAGCCGTTCGCCTTCCGCCTGGGGGGCGGCGAAGTCATCCGCGGCTGGGACGAAGGCGTGCAAGGCATGAAGGTCGGTGGCACGCGCGTGCTCACGATCCCAGCCGACCTCGGCTACGGCGCCCGCGGTGCGGGCGGCGTCATCCCGCCGAACGCGACCCTCGTCTTCGAGGTGGAGTTGCTGGGCGTCTGAGGTCGGCGCCGCGCATCGGGGCTTCGCGCCCATGACGGGCCGGCGTCCGCACGGCGCCGGTCAGGCGGGCACGACGCGCCCTTCGATGCGTTCGGCGAGCGCCTCCCACACCGGCCTCAGCCGCCCCGGCAGGTCGGGCAGCGAGCCGAGCGCGGTGCGGCTTTCCTCGGGCGAGTGGAAATCGCTGCCCCTCGAGGCGAGCAGGTCGAATTCGAGCGCCGTGTCGGCAAAGCGCACCTGCTCGGCGCTGCTGTGGCTGCCGGTGACCACCTCGACACCGGTGCCGCCGTGCGCCATGAACTCGGTGAAGAGCGCATATTCCTCGTTGGCGGTGAACTTGTAGCGCCCCGGATGGGCGATGACGGCGACACCGCCGGCACCGCGGATCCAGCCCACGGCATCGGACAGGCGTGCCCATTGGTGCACCACGTAACCCGGCTTGCCCTCGGTGAGGTAGCGCCTGAAGACCTCGTGCGTGTGCGCGCACACGCCCTGCTCGACGAGGTAGCGCGCGAAGTGCGTGCGCGAGATCAGGTCCGGGTTGCCGACGTGGCGCAGCGCGCCCTCGAAGGCACCCGCGATGCCGGCCTGCGCCAGCCCGTCGGCCATCTGCCGCGCGCGTTCGCGGCGCCCGGCGCGCGTGGCGGCCAGGCCCGCGCAAAGCCGTGCGTCGTCGGGGTCGATGCCCAGGCCGACGATGTGCACCGTCTCACCGGCGAAGCTGACCGAGACCTCGACCCCGCCGACCCAGGCCATGCCGAGGTCGAGCGCCGCTTCGCGGGCCCGGTGCTGGCCCGAGACCTCGTCGTGATCGGTCAGGGCCCACAACTGCACGCCGCCCTCGGCGGCTCGTGCGGCCACCGCTTCCGGAGCGAGCGTGCCGTCCGAGATGTTCGAGTGGGAGTGGAGGTCGGCGTTGAGAAGATGCACGGGCCTTGATTATCCCGGCGCGGCCCCGGCCGACGTCGGGAGAAGGGCCTATTCGCCGCGCAATTCGACCGCCGGTTGCACGCGGCTGGCGCGCCAGCTCGGGTACAGCGTGGCCACGAAGGCGAGCGCCAGGGAGGCGAGCGCGATGGGCACGATGTCGCTGGCCAGCGGCAGGCTCGGCATGCGGCTGATGAAGTAGACGCTGGCCGGCAGGAGCTTCGTGCCGAGCAGCCGCTCGATGGCCGGCACGATGTGGCCGATGTTGAGCGCCACGGCGAGCCCGATCGTCACGCCCAGCGCCGTGCCGACGACCCCGGCGGCCGCCCCCTGCACGAAGAAGATGCCCATGATGGAGCGTGGGCTGGCGCCGAGCGTGCGCAGGATGGCGATGTCGGCGCGCTTGTCGGTCACGGTCATCACGAGCGTGCTGACGAGGTTGAAGGCGGCCACGGCGACGATGAGCACGAGGATCAGCCCGAGCATGCGCTTTTGCAGGGCCACGGCCTCGAACCAGGTGCGGTTGGTCTGAGTCCAGTCGCGCACGACCACGTCCGGGCCGAGCTCGCGCGCCAGCCGCGCCGCGACCGCGGGCGCCTGCAGCGGGTCGGCGAGGCGCAGCTGCAGCGCCACGGGGCCGGGCAGGTCGAGCAGGGTTGCGGCATCGGCGGCGTGCACGTAGGCGTAGGCGCTGTCGTACTCGTAGTGCCCGGCTTCGAAGGTGCCGGCCAGCACGAAGCGGAAGGTGCGCGGCAGCGATGCGTTGTCGCCCCCTTCGCCGAAGGCGCTGCGGCGTGGCGGCAGCACCACCGCCACCGGGTCGCCGCGCTTCAGGCCGAGCGAGCGCGCCAGCTCGACACCGAGCACGATGGCCATCGTGCCGGGGGCCAGCGCCGCCAGGGCGGGGTCGCGCGCGGCCGCGAGGCGGCCGACGAGCGGTGTGACGTTCGCCTCCTGGGCCGGCACGATGCCGCGCAGCAGGGCGCCGCGCAACGTCTCGCCCGTGCCGACGAGGGCCTGCAGTTGCAGGAAGGGCGCGCTGCCCTGCACCGCGGGCTCGCGCGCCGCCGCGGCCGCCAGCGCACCACCGCGCGCCAACGTGCCGCCGCCGACGTCGTGCAACTCGACATGCGCGATGACGTCGAGCATGCGGTCGCGCACCTCCTTCTGGAAGCCGTTCATGACCGAGAGCACGACGATGAGCGCGGCCACGCCGAGCGCGATGCCGAGCATCGAGAAGCCGGCGATGAAGTTGATGAAGCGGTTGTGGCGCGCCCCGCGCCCGGCGCGCAGGTAGCGCCAGCCGACCTGCCATTCGTACGAGGCGATCCACGCGGACATCTCGGCCTCAGCCCAGCGGCCGCCGCGGAACCGGCTTTGCCGGGCCGCTGGCGGCGCCCCCCGGGGGGGGAGGCGCCGAAGGCGCTACGGGGGGGGTCATAGACGAAGCGTGCGGTCGCAGCGCGCCGCGAGCGCCGGGTCGTGCGTGACGACGACGAAGGCCGTGCCACGCTCGCGCGCCAGCGACAGCATCAGCTCGAACACCTGCTGCGCCGTGCCGCGGTCGAGGTTGCCCGTGGGCTCGTCGGCGAGCACGCAGGCCGGCTCTGCCACCAGCGCCCGCGCCACCGCCACGCGTTGCCGCTCGCCGCCCGAGAGCTGCCCGGGGTGATGCGCCACGCGCGGCCCCAGGCCCACACGTTCGAGCATCGCGCGCGCCTGTTCGCGCGCCGCGCCGGCCGCGACGCGGCGGATGCGCAGCGGCATGGCCACGTTGTCGAGCGCGCTGAATTCGGGCAGTAGATGATGGAACTGGTAAACGAAGCCGAGATGCAGGTTGCGCCAGCGGCCCTGCTCGGCCGCGTCCATGGTGGCGAAGTCCCGGCCCATCAGCTCGACGCGGCCGGAGCTCGGCGCGTCGAGGCCGCCGAGCAGGTGCAGCAGCGTGCTCTTGCCCGAGCCCGAGGCGCCGACGACGGCGAGCGTCTCGCCGCGCACGACAGCGAGGTCCACGCCCTGCAGCACGGTCACGTCGAGCGCCGTGGCGCCGCTGCCCTCGCGGTAGCGCTTGTGCAGGTCGAAGGCGGCGAGCACCGGGTGCGCGGGGTCGGCGCCTTGCGGAGGGCTATTCATGGCGCAGCGCCTCCACGGGCTTGGTGCGGCTGGCGCGCCAGCTCGGGTAGAGCGTGGCCACGAACGCGAGCACGAGGGCGATGGCGACCACCGGCACGATGTCGGCGGCGAGCGGCTGGCTCGGCATGCGGCTGATGAGATACACGCTGCCGGGCAGGAAGGCGATGCCGAGCAAACGTTCGATGGCCGGCACGATGGTGTCGATGTGGAAGGCCACGAGCAGCCCGAGCGCGAGCCCCGACATCGTGCCGATGATGCCGGCCGCCGCCCCCTGCACGACGAAGATGCCCATGATGGAGCGCGGGCTCGCGCCGAGCGTGCGCAGGATGGCGATGTCGGCGCGCTTGTCGGTCACGGTCATGACGAGGGTGCTGACGAGGTTGAAGGCGGCCACCGCGACGATGAGCGCGAGGATGATGAACATCAGGCGCTTCTCCACCTGCACGGCGTCGAACCAGTTGCGGTTGCTGCGCGTCCAGTCGCGCACCTGCACGGCGGCGCCGGCGGCGGCGAACGAGGCCTGCAGTTCCTCGGCGACGCGGCGCGCCTGCTGCGCGTCGGCCAGGCGCAGGTGCACGGCGCTGAGGCCGCCGGTGCGGTACAGGCGGGCCGCGTCGTCGATGTGCACGAGTGCAAAGCTGGCGTCGTTGTCGGGGTGCCCGGCGTGGAAGGTGCCGGCCACCGTGAACTGGCGCATGCGTGGCAGCACGCCCGCCGGCGTGACCTGGCCGCTGGGCGCCATCACCGTCACCTTGTCGCCGACGCGCACGCCGACGGCGCGCGCAAGTTCGGCGCCGAGGATGATCTGCCACGCGCCCGGCTGCAGCGTCGCGAAGAGGGCTCGTTCGCGCTCGGCCAGCGGCGTGACCTTCGCCTCCTCGGTGGGGTCGATGCCGCGCACCTGCGCGCCGCGCAGCGCGTCGCCCCGGCCGAGCAGCGCCTGCGTGGCCACGAAGGGTGCGGTGCCGCGCACCTGCGGGTGGCGTGCGGCCGCCGCGGCCGTGGCGCGCCAGTCGGGCAGCGCCTCGCCGTTGGGTGCATGCAACTCGACATGCGCCACCACCGACAGCATGCGGTCACGCACCTCCTTCTGGAAGCCATTCATCACCGACAGCACGATGATGAGCGCGGCCACGCCGAGCGCGATGCCCAGCACCGAGACGGCGCTGATGAAGGAGAGGAAGCCGCCGGCCGGCCGCCCGGCTGCCGCGCCACCACGTCCGGCGCGGGTGTAGCGCCAGCCGATCAGCCATTCGTAGGGCCAGTCGGCGAGCAGGGAGGGGCGGCTCATCGAGCCGCAGCGTGGCAAGGGCACATGGGGCCCGGATGCTACCGGGCGAAGGACGAGTCCTTCGCGAAGACCCGCGATGAGGTCGCGTGGCGGCTCAGGTGCGGCTCGGATGACCGTGCGCATGACGGCCTGGTGCGATGGGCTTGCGCCTGCGTGCAAGGCTGCGCCCGGATAATCCCCTGCATGCATTGCATCGTTCCCTTCGCCGCGCCCGGCAGCGACGCCGGCCGCGCGACCCTCGCGACGATGCAGTGGCCGCGTCTGGATGCGCTGTTGCCAAGGCTTCGGCTCGTCGACCGCGACGAAGGCGAACTCACCACCTTCAGCCCGCCACATGAACGCGTGCTCGCGCGCGCGCTCGGCTGGCAGGGCGATGACGGACGCTGGCCGTTCGCCGCGCGCGCCGCGCAGGCCGACGGCATTCAGCCCGGCAGCGACGCCTGGGGCCTCGTGAGCCCCGTGCACTGGCATGTGGGCACCGACCAGGTGACGCTGGCCGATCCCGAGATGCTGCTACTGGACGAGGCGGGCTCGCGTGCGCTCTTCGAGGCCGTGCGGCCGCTCTTCGACGAGGATGGGTTGCGGCTCGTCTTCGGCCGGGCCACGCGCTGGTACGTGGCGCACGAGAGCCTGCAAGGCCTGCGCACCGCCTCGCTCGACCGCGTCGTCGGCCGCAATGTGGACCGCTGGCTGGGTGATGGTGATGGTGGTGGCGATGGTGGTGGCGCCCGTGCGGCCTCGCCGCTGCGGCGCTGGCGCCGCCTGCAGTCCGAGGTGCAGATGCTGCTGCACGACCACCCGATCAACGCCGAGCGCGAGGCGAAGGGCCTCTTGCCGGTGAATTCGTTCTGGCTGAGCGGCTGCGGCCGCGCGCAGCCCGAACCGGAGGAAGCGACCTTGCAGATCGACACCACGCTGCGCGCCGCTGCGCTGGCCGAGGACTGGCCGGCCTGGTCGGCCGCCTGGCGCCGCCTCGAGGAGGGCACGCTGCTCGGCCTCGACGTCGCGATGCGGCGCGGCGGCGAGGTCTGGCTGACGCTGGCCGGTGAGCGTGCGGCGGCCACCTTCACGCCGGTGCGGGGCGGCCTCGTCGCGCGCTTGAAGAGCGTGCTGTCGCGACCTTCCGTGCCGGCGCTTCTGGCCTCGCTGTGAACGCTGCTCTCGTGATGGCGCACCCATGATCCTGCAGACCCGCGACGTGCCGCCGCGCGTGGCCTTTGCGCTGGAGCAGGCCGGCGTGCACCCGCTGCTGGCTCGCCTGCTCGCCGCGCGCGGCGTGCGCGAGGCCACGGAGCTCGACGACAGCCCGGCGCAGCTGCTGCGCCCCGAGGCAATGAAGGGCGCGGCCGCGGCCGGCGTGCTGCTGGCCGATGCCATCGAGCGAGGCTTGCGCATCTGCGTCGTCGCCGACTACGACTGCGATGGCGCCACCGCCTGTGCCGTGGCACTGCGCGGCCTCGTCATGCTCGGCGCGGAGCGCGCGCAGCTGGCCTACGTGGTGCCCGACCGGGTCGTGCACGGCTACGGGCTCACCCCGGCCATCGTCGAACTCGCCCTAGAGAAGGCATCGGTGCGGCCCGACATCCTCGTCACTGTCGACAACGGCATCGCCAGCCACGCCGGCGTGGCGCATGCGCGCGCGCGCGGCCTCGTGGTGCTCGTCACTGACCACCACCTGCCGGCGGCGGGGCAGCCCCTGCCCGAGGCCGACGTCATCGCCAACCCCAACCAGCCGGGCTGCGAGTTCGCGAGCAAGGCCATCGCCGGCGTGGGCGTCATGTTCTACGTGCTGCTGGCCACGCGCGCCGAGCTGCGCACGCGCGGGCGTTTCGACGCGGCCTCGCAGCCGCGGCTCGAAGGGCTGCTCGATCTCGTGGCGCTCGGCACCGTGGCCGACGTGGTGAAGCTCGACGCCAACAACCGCCGCCTCGTCGCGCTCGGTCTCAAGCGGGTGCGCGCGGGCCGCATGCAGGCGGGGTTGGCGGCCTTGTTCTCGGCCGCCGGCCGCGTGCCGGCGCGGGCCTCGACCTTCGACTTCGGGTTCGCGCTCGGGCCGCGCATCAACGCCGCCGGGCGGCTGGCGGACATGACGCTCGGTATCGAGTGCCTGCTCACCGACGACATCGGCCGCGCCGGCGAGCTGGCGCGCCAGCTCGATGCCATCAACCGCGAGCGGCGCGAGGTGGAAGGCGGCATGCGCGAGCTGGCCGAGCGCGGCGTCGAGCAACTGCTCGCCAACCTGGGCGAGCCGCCGCCGGCGCTGGCGCTCTTCGACGAGAGCTTCCACGAGGGCGTGGTTGGCATCGTCGCCGGCCGTGTGAAGGACCGGCTCCATCGGCCGACCTTCGTCTTCGCACGCAGCGGCGGCACTGGCGCCGCAGCCGGCGCCGCGCTCAAGGGCAGTGGCCGCTCGATCGCCGGCTTCCACCTGCGCGACGCGCTCGACCTCGTGGCCAAGCGCGAGCCCGGGCTGCTGGCGCGTTTCGGCGGCCACGCGATGGCGGCCGGGTGCACTCTGGCCGAAGGCGATGCCGCGGTGAGCCTGGCGCGCTTCGACGCCGCGTTGCGCCAGGTGGCCAGCGAGTGGCTGGACCGCGCCACGCTCACACGCACGTTGCGCACCGACGGGCCGCTGCCGGTGGAGTACTTCAACCCCGACACGGCGGCGCTGCTCGCTGGCCAGGTGTGGGGCCAAGGTTTCGAAGCACCGCTCTTCTGCGACGAAGTGGAGGTACTGCAGCAGCGCCTCGTCGGCGAGAAGCATCTGAAGCTCAAGCTGCGCCATGCCGGCACCGAGCGCGAGGGCATCTGGTTCGGCCGCATCGAGCCGCTGGCTGCGCGGGTGCGCCTGGCCTGGCGGCTGGACGTGGACGAGTGGAACGGGCAGCGTCGGGTGCAGATGGTGGTGGAGGCGGCGGGGTAGTGGCCTTCGCCGCGTCGCCGACGTGGCGACCAGCCATGCTGCCCGCGCGTTTCGCGGGTCTGTCGCCCGAAGCGCGCCTAGAGGTCCAAAGACAACGACAGCATCTGCTTGCGTCGGCGCGCACGCTGCGTCCAGTCCTGTACCCGCTGCTCGGCGTCGGGCGCGAGGCCGGCCCAGGCGCAACCGAAGCGGAAGGTGGCATCGGCCTCGTCGTGCAGCAGCACGTTCTGCACCCGGAAGTCGGCCTGGATGACGTCACCGGGCTCGAGTTCGACTTGCGCGCCGTGCACCTGCATGCCCGGCGTCAGCGGTGCCTCGTCGGGATGGGCCAGGATCGCCAGGCCGCCGCGGCTGATGTCGTGCACGCGCAGCTCCAGTGGCACGCCGGTGTGCTGCGGATGAGTGAAGCGGACGACCGGCTCCTGGCCGTCGGCATGGCGGGCACGCACGTCGGTGCGGCGCGGCAGCACGAACAGTGCGCTCGGCATGTGCGCGCCCACGACCCAGAAGTCGGCCTGCTGGCCCAGCGTGCGCCCGCGCAGGTCGAACTGCACCTTGCGGTTGGCGTCGTAGGCGGCGCCCCACAGGCGGCCGGGGTCCTTGACGATCACGGCCACCTTCGGTTCGCGGGCGGCGTGGAAGACGAGGCGGTCGCCGGCGGCGTCCACCGACCACAGCGTGGCGCTGAAGAAGGCCCCCGTCTCCGGCAGGCCGATGACGACCGGCGCCTCCAGTCGCTGCAGCTGCGCCAGCACCTGGCGCATGCGCTCGGCGTCGGAGATCCGGTAGCGCTCCATGGCGGCGAGCAGCACCGGGTCTCGGCGCTCGTCGTGGGTGAACGGCTTGGTGTCGAGGAACTGCATGGCGTTGGCGGGGCGGGAGGCGACTTGCATCGTTATCGGCTTGGAGCAAGCCGACCTGAAGTGGGGTCGGCGCGGCGGACTTTCGCCGCCCGGGCGTGGACACTGGCAAGATCGCCGACCATGTCATTCGAAAAACCGTTGATCCGGTCGCCGCTGCGCACGCGGCGCTGGTCGCGCCGGGCCGCCGTGGGCCTGCTGTGCGCCGCGCTGGGGACGGCCGCCGCCGTCGAGCCCCTGAAGCCGGTGACGGTGGCCAAGGGCCTCGTCAACCCCTGGGCGCTGGCCTTCCTGCCCGACGGACGCATGCTCGTCACCGAAAAGCCGGGGCGGCTGCGCATCGTCGATGCGCAAGGGCGCATCTCGCCGCCGCTGGCCGGCATGTTGCCCGTGGCCAATGTCGGGCAATGCGGGCTGCTGGACGTGGCGCTGGACCCGAAGTTCGCCGACAGCCGGCTCGTCTACTGGACCTTTGCCGAGCCGGGCACGGGTGGCGCCAACAGCACGGCGGTGGCGCGCGGGCGCCTGGAGGGGTCGGCCGGCAGCGAGCGGCTGGCCGACGTGCGCGTCATCTTCAGCCAGGTGCCGAAGGTGGACAGCCGCCTGCATTGCGGCTCGCGCATCGCCTTCGATCGCAACGGGCACCTCTGGGTGGGGCTCGGCGACCGTTTCTCGGGCAAGGATTCGGCGCAGACCACCGACAACCACATCGGCAAGGTCGTTCGCATCGCCAACGATGGCAGCACACCGGCCGACAATCCCTTCGCCGGCCCTTCCGCCGGCAAAACGGGCGCGCGCCCGGAACTGTGGAGCATCGGCCACCGCAACATCCAGGGGCTCGCTGCGCACCCGGTGACGGGCGAGTTGTGGGCCAGCGAACACGGGCCGCAAGGGGGTGACGAGATCAACGTCGTCGAAGGTGGCCGCAACTACGGCTGGCCGCTCGTCACCTACGGGCGCAACTACGGCAGCGGCACCGCCATCGGCGAGGAGGGCCCGAAGCCGGGCGTCGAGATGCCGCTGAAGCACTGGGTGCCGGTGTCGGTGGCGCCCAGCGGGCTGGCCTTCGTGACGAGCGATCGCTATCCGGGCTGGAAGGGCAGCCTGCTGGTCGGCACGCTGCGCGGGCAGACGCTCATCCGGCTGACGCTCGACGGACGCCGCATCACCGGCGAGGAGCGGCTGCTCATGGCACAGGGTCATCGCATCCGCGATGTGCGGCAGGGCCCGGACGGCTGGATCTACATCGTCACCGACGGCTCCGAGGGGCAGGTCATCCGGCTCGAGCGCTGAGGGCAGTGTCGGTGATGCAGCGGCGGTGCTTCGCCGTCAGGGGCCCCGATGCCAAGGCGCACAGCCGCCAGGCCGGGCGCACCGGTACTGCTAAGCCACGCGCCCGAACCACCACACCGAAAGCCCGGCCGACACGAAGGCCAGCAGTGCACCCAGCGCCGCGAAGAGCGCGCTGATCTCGGTTTCCTTGCGCTCGCTGACCATGCGCGACGACAGGCCCTCGTAGACCTTCTTCAGGTCCTCGGCGGTGCCGGCATAGAAGTACTCGCCCAGTGTGATGGTGGCGACGCTCTTCAGCGTCTCCTCGTCGAGGCGCACGCGCATGCTCCAGCCCTCGAAGCCGATGACCTCGCCCTTCGTCGTGCCCATGCCCACGGTGTACACGCGCACACCGCGCTCGGCGGCCATCTTGGCGGCATCGAGCGGGTCGGGGCCAGTCGTGCGCTGGCCGTCGGTGAGCATGATGATGGCCGCCGAGCCGTAGCTGCCCGGTGCCACGGGGGTGAACTTCTTCTCCGTGCCGTCCTTGCCGATCGGCTTGGCCCCTGCGCCGCCCGTGCCTCCGGGGAAGTTGCGCTGCCCGGTCACGTGCTGGATCTCGATGCCGTGGTCCGGGAACAGCGTCGCGAGGCTGAGGATGATGCCGCTGCCGGTGGCGGTGGCGCGCTGCAGCTGGAAACGGTCGATGGCGGCCACCACGTCCTCGCGGCTGGTGGTGGGCGCCTGCACGACGGCGGCGGTGCCGGCAAAGGCGATCACGCCCACCTTCACCTCGCGCGGCAGCGCGGCGATGAAGGTCTTGGCCGCCTCCTGGCTGGCGACGAGGCGGTTGGGCTTGATGTCCTCGGCACGCATGCTGCCGGAGACGTCCATGGCGAGGATGATCGTGCGCTCGGCGAGTGGCAGCGTGATGGTGGCCGTGGGCCGCGAGACGGCGAAGAGCAGCGCGGCCAGCGCCGCGAACATCAGCGCCGGCGGCACGTGCCGCCGCCAGCCCGGGCCGCGCCCGAGCGCGGCCTTGGCCACGCCCAGGCTGGCCAGGCGCACGGTGTTCTTGCGCCGGCGCTTGAGCAGCCAGACGTAGAGCAGAGCCGTGAGCGGCAGCAGCAGCAGCAGCCACAGCATCGAGGGCCAGATGAAGCTCATGCGGCCTCCTGGTGCGGTTTGGCGGGCTTCGCGGATTCGGCGGGTGTCACGGTGGTCGAAGTGGCCCCTGAAGGCGCGGAAGATGCGGGGTTCGAGGTCGGTGCCGGCGCGGCCCGGTTCTGCCGCAACGCCGCCGGAAAGCGTGGCGAGGCTCGGCGACGAGAGCGCTGCCGCCGCAGGTCGACGAAGCGCAGCAGGGCCTCGAGCAGGTCTTCATCGGTGGCGAGCTCGAGGATGTCGGCGCCGCTGCGCGCGATCTGCTCGATCAGCTCGGCCTCCTGCTGCTCGGCGATGGCGGCATAGCGGGCGCGAAAGGCCGGGTCGGAGGCGTCGATGAAGAGCTGCTCGCCCGTCTCTGCATCTTCCACGGTGATGAGGCCGACGTCGGGCAGCGCCATCTCGGCGGGGTCGAACAGGCGCACCGCCACCACCTCGTGCCGGCGGGCCAGGCGGCCGAGTGCCTCGGCCCAGCCGGGCTCACTGATGAAGTCGGAGACGACGAACACGAGCGAGCGCCGGCGCATGATGCCGGCGCCGGCATGCAGCAGGTCGGCCAGCTTGGTGCCCGGCCGCGGCGCGGACTTGGCTTCCTTGGCCGTGAGAGGCTTCTCCACCGGGCGTGGCTTGCGCATGTGCTGCAGCAGGCGCAGGACGTGCGTGCGCGTGGCACCGGGCGGCATCACGCCCTCGACCTGGCGGCCGTAGAGCACGGCGCCGACGCGGTTGCCGTGGCGCGTGATGACGCGCGCGAGCGTGGCCACGAAACCGGCCGAGAGCCCGAGCTTGGTGACGTCGCTGCTGCCGAAGTCGATGCTGCCCGAGAGATCCAGCAGGAACCAGGCGGTGAGGTCGCGGTCCTCGATGAACTGGCGCACGTAGGGCTGCTGCAGGCGCGCCGTGACGTTCCAGTCGATGTGACGCACGTCGTCGTGGTGCTGGTACTCGCGCAGGTCGGCGAGGTCGACGCCGGAGCCGCGAAGCACCGTGCGGTAGTCGCCCTGCAGGATGCCGTCGAGCCGCCGCAGCACCGTCCATTCGAGGCGGCGCAGCATCTGGTCGGACGTGGGCACGGCGGCCGCGCCAGCCGCGCCAACGGCAGGGGCGCTCGCCGGGCCGACACGGGCGCCCGCGCCGGGCCTGCCGGCGGCCGGGGCGCCCGCCTGGGCGGCAATCGTGCGGGGGGCGGCGGTGGTGGCCATGCGTATGCTCGCTGCGGCCTTAACGGGCGTGGCCCCCCTCCGCGGGGTGCTCGAGCGGCTTGTCCGGCGGCGGGATGCGTGCCAGCACGCGTTGCACGATGTCCTCGGCGCTCACGTTCTCGGCCAGTGCCTCGTAGCTGAGCACCAGGCGGTGGCGCATGACGTCGGGCACGAGGTCGGTCACGTCCTCGGGCAGCACGTAGCGGCGGCCGCGCAGCATGGCGAGCGCCTTGGCGCCCTCGACCATGCCGATGGTGGCGCGCGGGCTGGCGCCGAAGGTGAGGTACTTGCCGATGTCGGGGATGCCGTAGATCTCCGGCCGGCGCGTCGCGCCGACGAGCTTGACGGCGTACTGGATGAGCGAGGGGTCGCAGAAGACCTCGCGGCACTCGCGCTGCAGCGCCGCGAGCTGGAAGGTGTCTGCCACCGCGTTCACCTCGACGGCGGCGCCGGTGACGCGCTGCGCGATGACGAATTCCTCGTCCTCGCTCGGGTAGTCGACCAGCACCTTCATCATGAAGCGGTCGACCTGTGCCTCGGGCAGCGGATAGGTGCCTTCGGTCTCGATCGGGTTCTGCGTCGCCATCACGACGTAGGGCTCGGGCACCTTGTGCGTTTCGCCGGCGATGGTGACCTGGCGCTCCTGCATGACTTCGAGCAGCGCGCTCTGCACCTTGGCCGGCGCGCGGTTGATCTCGTCGGCCAGCAGCAGGTTGGCGAAGACGGGGCCGAGCGAGGTGCCGAACTCACCCGTCTTCTGGTTGTAGATGCGCGTGCCCACGAGGTCGGCCGGCACGAGGTCGGGCGTGAACTGGATGCGCTTGAAGCTGCCACGCACGGTGCGCGCCAGCGTCTTCACGGTCAGCGTCTTGGCCAGCCCGGGCACGCCTTCGACGAGCAGGTGGCCCTGCGCGAGCATGGCCACCAGCACGCGCTCGAGGAAGCGGTCCTGCCCGACGACGACGCGCTTGACCTCGTACAGGATGCGCTCCATCAGCGTCGCGGTGGCCTGGGCTTTGTCGTCCATGGGTCGGGGTCCTTGAATGGGCGCCTTGAGGCGGTTCGGTCGGATGAGCGTGACGGTGAAGGCGTCGGGCCGCGCGCACCAGGGTCGCTAGAACGGAGGCAGGCCGGCGGCCGAGGCCGCGTTCTCGATCGGCACGGCAAAGCCGATGCCGATGAACGTGCGCTGCTCGTTGGGGTTGAGGATGGCGGTGACGATGCCCACGACGGCACCGTCCATCGTGATGAGCGGCCCGCCGCTGTTGCCGGGGTTGGCGGCGGCGTCGAACTGGATCAGGTTGGTCAGTGTCTTGCCGCCGTCGGGCGAACGGAACTCGCGCTTGAGCCCCGAGACGACGCCGTAGCTCACCGAGGGGCCGATGCCGAACGGGAAGCCAGCGGCAACGACGTGGTCGCCCGGCCGCAGGTCGCCGGTGCTGCGCATGGTGGCCGGCTCGAGCTCTGCCGGTGGCGTCACGGCCTTCAGCACGGCGAGGTCGTTCTCGGGCATGGCGCCGACCATCGTCGCCTCGCTCTCCTCGCCGTTGTGGAAGCGCACGCGGATCTTCTTGGCCCCCCACACGACGTGCAGGTTGGTGAGGATGGTGCCGTTGGCGACGATGACGACGCCGCTGCCGAGGCTGCGGTCCATCGCCTTCTTCTCGGGCGCGGTCTCGCCGGTGTCGTCTTCGCTCATGAGGCCGACGACGCGCACCAGCGAGGGCGCGATGGCCTCGTAGGCCTTGGTGGCCTGCGAGGGCAGCGGTTCGCGCTCGATGGACTCGCGCACGGCCGCGTCGATGTCGTCCTGCGTGATGACCCGCGGCGCGCGCACGTGCAGCATGCCGGCGCTGACGAGGACTGCGAGGGTGGCGCCCGCCAGGCCCCAAAGGGGCCCTTGCCAGCGCCGGGCCACGGCGCCCAGGCGGGCGCGGCGGGTCTTCGGGCGTCCAGCCGTCTCGGGGGCGGACGAGGCCACCGTGCCAGCGCCGCCCTCTGCGCCGCTGGCGTCGCCGCCTGCGTCAGCGGGCGGTGCGGGCAGGGGGACCAGTCCCGGACCGACCTGCGCGCGTCGAGGTGAGCGGCTGTACAGCGGAGCCTTCGCTTTCATGGGCGGCCGTCCGGCTTGGGCGATGGGGAAGACGGTACCACGTCGGCGGGCGCACCGCAGGGTGGGCCCATTGCCAGAAGTTCGACAGAAGCTCGCCAGACGTTGGCCAGACAGACGTGCACCGGGCCAGGCCGCCAGCGGCTCGGTCGGCGCCCGTGTGCGTCATCATCCACGCCCCATGCAGCCCGGCCCCTGGATCGATTCGCACTGTCACCTCGACGCCCCGGAATTCGACGTCGACCGCGAGGCCGTGCTGGCGAGGGCGCGCGCCGCCGGCGTCGGCCGGCTCGTCCTGCCGGCCGTTCGGGCGCGCGATTTCGAGGCCGTCCGCGGCCTGGCGCATGCGCACGGCCTGGGCTATGCACTCGGGCTCCACCCGCTGTACCTGGCGCAGGCCGACGAGGGTGATCTCGACCGGCTGGCCGAGGCGCTGCAGGCCCATCGCGATGATCCGCACCTCGTGGCTGTGGGCGAGATCGGCCTCGACCACTTCGTGCCCGGGCTCGACCGGGCGTTGCAGGAGCGCTTCTATCTGGCGCAACTGCGTCTCGCGCGCGACGCTGGCCTGCCCGTCATCCTGCACGTGCGGCGCTCGGCCGATGCCTTGCTGGCCGGGCTGGCGCGCTTTGCCGTGCCGGGGGGCATCGCGCATGCGTTCAACGGCAGCCCGCAGCAGGCGCGGCGACTGGCCGAGCGTGGGTTCCGGCTCGGCTTCGGCGGCGCCATGACCTTCGAGCGTTCGCTGCAGATCCGTGCGCTGGCCGCCGAACTGCCGGCCGAGGTGCCGGTGCTGGAGACCGATGCGCCGGACATCCCGCCTTGGTGGCTCTATGCCAAGGCCGGCGAACGCGCCGTCGGCGCGCCGCAGGGGCGCAACGAGCCGGCTGAGCTGCCGCGCATCGCGCAGACGCTGGCGCAATTGCGCGGCTGGTCGATCGAGGAGACCGCGGCGCGCACCTCGGCCAACGTGCTGGCCGCGTTGCCGCGCATGGCCGCGGTCCCGTTCGCTCCTCCGTTCGCCCCCCCGTTGGCGGCCCCGGCCTCGGCGCCGCCCACCGCCGCATGAACGCCTCCAAGATTCGCCTGCGAGGCTTGCCGCCGGTGCTGGCACCGCACACGCGCTGCGTCGTGCTCGGCAGTTTCCCGGGCGAGGCGTCGCTCGCGGCGCAGCAGTACTACGGCCATCCGCGCAACCACTTCTGGCCGCTGCTGGCCGCGATCTGGCAGGTGGATCTCGTGGCCCGGCCCTACGCGCAGCGGCTGGCCGAGGTGCGCCGGCGCGGCCTCGGCATCTGGGACGCTTATGCCAGCTGCCAACGCGAAGGCAGCCTCGACGCGGCCATCGAGGCGGCGGAGCCGAACGACTTTGCGCTGATGCTGCGGCGCGCGCGGGGCCTGAGGCTCGTGTTGCACAACGGCGCGGAGTCGGCGCGGGCCGCCAAGGCGCTGCAGGCGCTGGGGCTGCCGACACGGCGCCTGCCGTCGACGAGCCCGGCCAACGCGAGCTGGTCGTTCGAGCGCAAGCTCGCGGCATGGCGCGAGGCCTTCGAGGCCGGGGGCATCGCGTGAAGGCCGGCCTGAAGCCTGACCTGAGGCCCGGCCCGCGCGCAGCGGCCGCCTTGCCCGAGGTGACGTTGTCCGAGTTCGACGGCGTGCGCTATCTGCACCTCGGCTCGCCCTGGGTGCAAGGGGCGATGCGCATCCGCAAGCCGCAGCTGGTGGAACTCGTCTACGTGCAGCGCATGCTCGCCAGCCTGCTGTGGCTGCCCGCCGAGGCGGTGGGAGAGGGGCGTGCCGTGCAGCTCGGGCTCGGTGCCGGCGCCATCACGCGGTTCACGGCACAGGCACTGCGCATGGCCACCACGGTCGTCGAGATCAACCGCGAGGTCGTCGAAGTGAACGCGCGCTGGTTCCACCTGCCGGCCGAGGCCGAGATCGTGGTGGGTGATGCCGGCGACTGGCTGGCGCAGGCCGATCCGGGCAGCGTGCGCCTGCTGCACGTGGACCTCTACGACCAGGATGCCGCCGCGCCAGTGCTGGACGACGCCCCTTTCTACGCGGCGTGCCGGCGCGTGCTGGAACGAACTGGCGGGCTCTTCAGCGTCAATTTGTTCGGTCGCCACGCCAGCTTCTCGCGCAGCATCGCGCTCGTGGCCGAAGCCTTTGGTGCCGACCAGGTGTGGAGCCTCACGCCCACGCGCGAGGGCAACGCGGTGGTCGTGGCCGGGCGCGGCGTGATCGTGCCCGGGCGCGACGAGCTGGGGGCACGGGCCGAGGCCATCGAGCGACGCTTCGGGTCGCTGGGCTTGCCGGCGCGCAAGTGGCTGCGCATGGTGCGGCCTTACTCGCCGATCCGCTCACTGATCCACTCACCGATCGACACAACGTCAGTCGGCGCCCGTGACAAGCCGCCGCCCGACTGAAGACCCACCGCCGCAGAATCCGTTCAACCCAACGCCCGCGCCGACATGTCGACGACCCAACACCGAAAGACCGCCGAGCGTGCGATGGAGAACTCCGCGCCACTGGTGGCCGCCGTCCCGAAGGGACGCCTCGACTGGCGCCAGCTGCTCGACTGGCTGCGTGACGACGGCCTCGTCACCGGCGAGGAGGCCGACCGCGTGGCCCGTCGCTTCGGCGCCGGCACGTCCAGCCTGCACGCGCTCGTCCGCCTGGGCGGCGCTGGCCTCACGCGCCATGGCACGCAACGGCCGCTCGACACGGAGGCGCTCACCGAGTGGCTCGCCGGCCGCATCGGGCGCCCGTTCTTCCGCATCGACCCGCTGAAGGTCGACTTCGGTCGCCTGGCCGACGTGATGAGCGTGCAGTACGCGCAGCTTCGCCATGCGCTGCCGGTGGCGAGCAACGCCAGCGAAGTGACCATTGCCACCGCCGAGCCCTTCGACACCGCCTGGGTCACCGAGATCGAGGCGCACACGCGCAAGCGCGTGAACCTGGTGCTGGCGCACCCCGAAGACCTGCGCCGCTACACGACGGAGTTCTACGCCCTCACGCGCAGCGTGCGCGCCGCGGCCAAGAGCGGCGAGGTGTCGAGCGCGGCCAGCTTCGAGCAGCTCGTCGAGCTCGGCCGCAGCAACAAGCAGCTCGACGCCAACGACCAGGGTGTCGTGCAGGTGGTCGACTGGCTTTGGCAATACGCCTTCGACCAGCGCGCCAGCGACATCCACCTCGAGCCGCGCCGCGACATGGGCGCCATCCGCTTCCGCATCGACGGCGTGCTGCACACCGTCTACCAGGTGCCGCTGACGGTGATGGGCGCAATGACGGCGCGCATCAAGCTGCTCGGTCGCATGGACGTGGTCGAGAAGCGACGGCCGCTGGACGGGCGCATCAAGACGGTGCGCCCGGCCACCGAGACCGAGAAGGGCGGCGAGGTCGAGATGCGCCTGTCGACGCTGCCCACCGCCTTCGGCGAGAAGATGGTGATGCGCATCTTCGACCCTGAAGCGGCGACGAAGACGATCGACGGCCTCGGCTTCGCCGAACACGAGGCCGAGGCTTGGGGCCAGCTCATCCAGCGCCCGCACGGCATCATCCTGGTCACCGGCCCCACCGGCAGCGGCAAGACGACGACGCTGTACAGCACGCTCAAGCGTCTCGCCACCGAAGAAGTGAACGTCTGCACCGTCGAGGACCCGATCGAGATGATCGAACCGGCGTTCAACCAGACGCAGGTGCAGTCCGCGCTCGACTTCGGCTTTGCCGAGGGCCTGCGCGCGCTGATGCGGCAGGACCCCGACATCATCATGGTCGGCGAGATCCGCGACCTCGCCACGGCCGAGATGGCCATCCAGGCCGCGCTCACCGGCCACCTCGTCTTCAGCACGCTGCACACGAACGATGCGGTGGGCGCGGTGACGCGCCTGGCCGACCTCGGCGTGCCGGGTTACCTGATTGCCGCAACGGTGATCGGCGTGCTTGCGCAGCGCCTCGCGCGCACGCTTTGCCCGGCGTGCAAGCAGCGCGACGACACCACCACGCGCGAGGCGCTCGACGAGATGGTGCGGCCCTGGCGCATCTCCGGCGGCGTGCGGCCCTACCGGCCGGTCGGCTGCCTCGAGTGCCGCAACACCGGCTACCGTGGCCGAGCCGGCCTGTACGAGTTGCTGGTCATGAGCGAGACCCTGCGCCGCCACATCCACCCTTCGCTCGACGCAACCGCGCTGGCCAAGCAGGCGGTGAAGGAGGGCATGCGGCCGCTGCGCCTGGCCGGTGCGATGCGCGTCGCCGAGGGCGTGACCACCCTCGAAGAGGTCCTGCGCGCCACGCCGATGCTCTAGCCGGCACCGGCCGGTGCCCCGCTGCCCTTACGTGGAAACCACAGCGGAGAACCCGTAGGGCGGTTCCTAGAATCGCGCGTCGATCGCCCGACTGGAGCGGTTGGAGGAGACGCGCTTGAAGATCAAGAGTGAGAAGGACTTCTGGGCCGGCCTGATGTTCCTCGTCACGGGCATCGGCTTTGCGTGGGGGGCCACCGTCTACAGCTTCGGCAGTTCGGCGCGGCCAGGCCCGGGCTACTTTCCGTTCGGCCTCGGCATCATCCTGGCGCTGCTCGGCGCGTTCCTCCTCTTCGAGGCCCTCACCATCGAGGTCGAGGGTGGCGACAAGATCGGCAGCTGGCCCATCAAGCAGGGCAGCATCATCCTCTTCGCGGTCGTGCTGTTCGGCCTTCTGCTGCCCAGGTTGGGCATGGCCATCACGTTGCCGGTGCTGATCATCGTCTCCAGCATGGCCAGCGGCGAGTTCAACTGGAAGGAGGTGGCGCTGAACACCGTCATCCTGACGGTGGGCTCGTGGGGCATCTTCATCAAGGGCCTGGGATTGACGATCCCGCTGTGGCCCACCTTCATCCAGTCCTGAGCAGGAGCGATCGATGGAACTGCTCAACAACCTCGCGCTCGGCTTCGGCGTCGCGCTGTCGCTGACGAACCTGCTCTACGCGCTCATGGGCGCGCTGCTCGGTACGCTCATCGGCGTGCTGCCGGGCCTCGGCCCGGTGGCCACCATCGCGATGCTGCTGCCGAGCATCTATGCGCTCGATGCCACGCCGGCGCTCATCATGCTGGCCGGCATCTACTACGGCGCGCAGTACGGCGGCTCGACGACGGCCATCCTGATCAACGTGCCGGGTGAATCGGCCTCGGTCGTGACGGCCATCGACGGCTACCAGATGGCGCGGCGCGGCCGTGCCGGCGCCGCGCTGGCGGCGGCGGGCCTCGGCTCGTTCTTCGCCGGCAGCGTGGCCACGTTGATCGTGGCGGCGTTTGCGCCGCCCCTCACCGAGCTGGCCTTCAAGTTCGGCCCGGCCGAGTACTTCTCGCTGATGGTGCTGGGACTGATCGGCGCCGTCGTGCTCGCCTCGGGTTCGCTGATCAAGGCGATCGCGATGATCATCCTCGGCCTGCTGCTGGGACAGATCAACACCGACGTCATCTCGGGCGTGCCGCGCTACAGCTTCGACATCCCCGAGCTCACCGACGGCATCGGCTTCGTCGCCATCGCGATGGGCGTGTTCGGCTTCGGCGAGATCATCATGAATCTCGCACGCCCGGAGGAGCACCGCGAGGTCTTCACGAAGGACGTGAAGGGGCTGTGGCCGACGCTGGAGGACTTCAAGAATGCCTACCCCGCGGTGTTGCGCGGCACGGCGCTCGGCTCGGTGCTCGGCGTGCTGCCGGGCGGCGGTGCGCTGCTGGCCTCGTTCGCCGCCTACACGCTGGAGAAGAAGGTCGGCGGCAAGCCCGGCGACGTGCCCTTCGGCCAGGGCAACATCCGCGGCATCGCCGGCCCCGAGAGCGCGAACAACGCCGGCGCGCAGACCTCGTTCATCCCGATGCTGACGCTCGGCATCCCGCCCAACGCGGTGATGGCGCTCATGGTGGGCGCGATGACGATCAAGGGCATCCAGCCCGGCCCGCAGGTGATGACGAGCAATCCGCAGCTCTTCTGGGGCCTGATCGCCAGCATGTGGGTGGGCAACTTCATGCTCATCATCCTGAACCTGCCGCTCATCGGCATCTGGATCAAGCTGCTGACGGTGCCCTACCGCTTCCTCTACCCGGCGATCCTGAGCTTCTGCTGCATCGGCCTGTACACGCTCAACAACAACAACTTCGACGTCTTCATGGCCGCCATCTTCGGCGTCATCGGCGTCGTGTTCTACAAGCTCGGCTGCGAACCGGCGCCGCTGCTGCTCGGCTTCATCCTCGGGCCGATGATGGAAGAGAACCTGCGCCGCGCGCTGCTGCTCTCGCGTGGCGACTGGACGACCTTCGTGATGCGGCCCCTGTCCGGGGCGCTGCTGCTGGCGGCGCTGGCGATGATCGTGGTGGTGACGCTGCCGTCGATCAAGCGCAAGCGGGAGGAGGCCTTCCAGGAGGCGGACTGAGGGAAGGCTCGAGGGGCCGCATGGCTCCTCTGGCTCCTGTTGGCCCCTTGTGCCTTCCTGGCTCTCGCTGATTGCTGCCTGCGAGGGCGGCTGACCTTGCTGCGTGCCGGGTCTCGCCCCGGCGGGCGACCTACTTTCTTTGCTCGTGCAAAGAAAGTAGGCAAAGAAAGCACGTGAATGTCCTGAGACGATGGATTGCTTCCTGAGGCGGGCCTCTATTTGGCCGGCGCGCTCCGGACGCAAACACCCACGAAACAGCGGCGCGCCACGACACGCGCTCATGAGAACGGCCAAGGCCGCCGTCGCAGCGCGCAGCGTCCGTCCCGAACTCCCGAGCGCCTGCCGAAGCGAGAAAGCCGGTCGTTGGTGTTTGTGGCCGGAGCGCACTGGCCAAATGGAGGCCCGCCTCCGCAGCGAGTCCATCGGATCAGAGCATCAAGGTGCTTTCTTTGCCTACTTTCTTTGCACCAGCAAAGAAAGTAGGTCGCCCGCCGGGGCGAGACCCGGCACGCAGCAAGGTCAGCCGCCCGGGCAGTCAGCAACCAACCTCAGGTCTGCGCAACGGCGGACAAGCAGCGGGCAACGATCCGCCTCAACGCATCCCATGCGTTACCCTCGAACCGCATGAGCGCCCCAGCCGCCTTCGCGCCCCTGGTCGAGAACCGCGTCTTCCGCGCGCTGTGGATCGCCTCGCTGGCGGCCAACATGGCGATGTGGATGCACGACGTCGCGGCCGCCTGGCTGATGACCTCGCTCACCACGAGCCCGGTCATGGTGGCCTTGGTGTCGACAGCGGCCACGCTGCCGGTGTTCCTGTTCGGGCTGCCCAGCGGCGCGCTGGCCGACATCGTGGACCGGCGGCGCTTCTTCGCCGCCACGCAGTTATGGGTCACGATCAATGCGCTCGCCCTGCTGGTGCTGGTGTCGACGGACACGCTGACCGCGCCGCTGCTTCTTCTGCTCACCTTCGGCAACGGCCTGGGCCTGGCGATGCGCTGGCCGGTGTTCTCCGCCGTCGTGCCGCAGATCGTGACGCGCGCGCAGATGCCGCAGGCGCTGGCGCTGAACGGCATCTCGATGAACCTGTCGCGCGTGGCCGGGCCGATGATCGCCGGCGCGCTGCTGGCCGCCGTGGGCGCGGCCGCCGTCTTCACGCTCAACGCCGTGCTGGCGGTGCTGTCGTTCGTGCTCATCCTGCGCTGGAAGAGCGTGCCGCGTGCCAGTGCGCTGCCCGGCGAGCGCTTCCTCGGCGCCATGCGCGTCGGCCTCAACTTCGCCGCGCAGTCGCCGCGCCTGAAGATCATCCTGCTGCGCATCTTCCTGTTCTTCGTGCAGGTGGCTGCGATGTCGTCGCTGCTGCCGCTCGTGGCCCGCGGGCTGCACGGCGGCGGGCCGGGCACCTTCACGCTCATGCTCTCCGCGCTCGGCGTGGGGGCCATCGCAGCGGCGCTGCTCTTCCCGCGCTGGCGCGCGCGCTTCAGCCGCGACCAGTTCGTGCGCTACGGCGTCCTCGTGCATGCGGGCATGACGAGCCTGATCGTCGGGCTGCCCGAGATCTGGGTGGCGCTGCCGGCCATGCTGGTGGTCGGCATGGCCTGGATCTCGGTGGCCAACTCGCTCACCATCTCGGCGCAGGTGGCGATGCCCGACTGGGTGCGCGCCCGCGGCATGGCCATCTACCAGACGGCGTTGATGGGCGGTGCCACCGTGGGCTCGCTGCTGTGGGGCCAGGTGGCGGCCGTGATCGGCGTGCATGGCACCGTGTGGGCCGCGGCCGGTTTCGGCATCGTGGTGCTGCTGGCGACCCGTCGCCTGACGGTGGAGGGCGAGCGCGAACTCGACTTCTCGCCCGCCAGCGTGGCACCGTTTCCCGAGCCGCTGGTGGCCGTGGCGCCGGACGACGGTCCGGTCATGGTCACCATCGAGTACCAGATCGACCCGTCGCGCGCGCTCGAGTTCGCCGAGGTCATGCAGCGCACGCGGCGCGCCCGCCTGCGCCAGGGGGCGCTTTCGTGGGGCCTGTTCCGCGACGTGGCGCTACCCGGGCGCTACATCGAGTACTTCGTCGACGAGACCTGGGTCGAGCACCTGCGGCGCCTGGAACGCTTCACGGCCTTCGATGCCGGACTGCGTGAGTTGCGGCTCGCCTTCCACCTTGGGGCCGAGCCGCCGGTCGTGCGGCGCTACGTGGGCGACGCGCACTTGCCGCCTGCCGACGTGCCACCGGTGCATTGAAGCGTGCTGCGGGCGCCTGCGCCGGCAGCGCCTCGGTTGTTTCAGCGCTCGGGCCGCAGCCAGAGCCACGTGCCCACCGCCAGCATCAAGGCCGGCACGCCGACCTTGACGGACAGCGGTGCCGGTGAGAGTGCGATCACGGCCGTGCTCAGCGTCATGGTCGCCGTGGCGGCCCACTTGGCGCTGCGCGGCACGGCGCGGTGGTCGCGCCAGCGGCGGATGGCCGGCCCGTGCTTCGGGTGCTCCAGCAGCCACCGTTCCAGTGATGGCCAGCCGCGCCCACCGGCCCAGGCTGCCACGAGCAGGAACGGCACCGTCGGCAACCCGGGCACGAAGATGCCGACGAGGCCGAGCAGCAGCGCTGCCAGTGCCAGCGTGCGCCAGAGCACCAGGGACAGGGTGCGGGAGAGGGTTCGCGACGCGCGGCGCAACATGACGCGATGCTACGGGCGGCCTGCCCGGCGTCTTCCATCGCGTTCACCGCGCGCCACGACCTCGGCGCTGCAGCGACCGCAGCCGGGCCTTAGCATCGGCGCATCCCCGCCTGCCCGAGCCGAGCGTTGCCCTGCGCCTGGCCCGCTCTTGCCGGACCCGTGCCCCTCCACGCAGCCCTATCCCCCGATGAACAACCCTTTTGACTGGAGCGCCGGCTACGCCAGCCGCCGCTCGCCCGTCTTCGCGCGCAACATCGTCTCCACCTCGCACCCGCTGGCGGCCCAGGCGGGCCTCGCCCAGTTGCAGTCGGGGGGCAATGCCGTCGATGCGGCCATCGCCACCGCGGCCATGATGACCATCGTCGAGCCTTGCAGCAACGGCCTCGGCTCCGATGCCTTCTGCATCCTCTGGGACGGCCAGCAACTGCACGGTCTCAACGCCAGCGGCACCGCGCCCGCGGCGTGGACGCCCGAGTACTTCAAAGGCAAGTACGGTGCCGACACCAAGACGCCGCCCAAGCGCGGCTGGGACTCGGTGACGGTGCCCGGTGCCGTGGCCGGCTGGATGGCGCTGCACCAGCGCTTCGGCAAGCGCCCCTTCGCCGAACTGCTGGCGCCGGCCATCGAGATTGCCGAGCGCGGCTACGCGGTGCCGGTCATCGTGCAGCAGAAGTGGACCAATGCCGCCTCGCTGCCCGAGATCACGCAGCAGCCCGGCTTTTCCGAGGCTTTCCTGCCGCGCGGTCGCCAGCCCGCGGTGGGCGAGCGCTTCACCTTCGCCGAGGCAGCGCGAACTCTGCGCCTCATCGCCGAGACGAAGGGCGAGGCCTACTACCGGGGCGAAGTGGCTGCGGCCATCGCCGCGCATGCCAAGGCGCATGGTGGCGCGATGACCGAGGCCGACCTCGCGGCCTACCGCCCGGAATGGGTGGGCACCGTCTCCACGCGCTACCGCGGGCACGAACTGCACGAGATTCCGCCCAACGGGCAAGGCATCGCCGCGCTCATCGCGCTCGGCGTCCTCGAACACTTCGACCTCGGTGCGCTGCCCGTGGACGGCATCGCCAGCCAGCACCTGCAGATCGAGGCGATGAAGCTCGCCTTCGCCGATGTCTACCGCCATGTCGGCGATGCGCGCGCGATGAAGCTGACGCCGGCGCAGATGCTCGATACCGCCTACCTGAAGAGCCGGGCCGCGCTCATCGACCCCAAGCGCGCGCAGGACTTCGGCCCCGGCCACGGCCCGCAGGGCGGCACCATCTACCTCACCGCTGCCGACGCGAACGGCATGATGGTCAGCTTCATCCAGAGCAACTACATGGGCTTCGGCTCCGGCGTCGTCGTGCCGGGCTATGGTGTCAGCCTGCAGAACCGCGGCCACGGCTTCACGCTCGATGCCAGCCGGGCCAACGTGGTGGCGCCGGGCAAGCGGCCCTTCCACACCATCATCCCGGCCTTCCTCACGAAGGATGGTGCGCCGGTCATGAGCTTCGGGGTCATGGGCGGTGACATGCAGCCGCAAGGGCACATGCAGACGCTCGTGCGCATGCTCGACTACCAGCAGCACCCGCAGGCCGCCTGCGACGCGCCGCGCTGGCGCTTCAACGCCGGCCTCGTCAACGCCGAGCATGGCTTCTCGGAGACGACGGCGGCCGGGCTGCGCGCGCTCGGGCATCGCGTCGAACCCTTCGCCGACAGTTACCAGGACTACGGTGCCGGCCAGTTCATCTGGCGCCTGGGCGACCCGAAGGTCGAGGGTTATGCGGCGGCGAGCGACCCGCGCCGCGACGGGCAGGCGGCAGGGTACTGAGTGCAACCGGGGAGCGGACCGCCGCGCCCGGAACCGCCGCCGCGCCGCGCCGGGCCGCGCACGCGCTTTCCGCGCGGCCGGAGCATGAAGGCGTCGCCGGCCGCGAAGGCCGGCTTCGGGGCCGGCGTGGCGCTGGCGGCTTTCGGCGCCATCGCGTTCTCGGGCAAGGCGATCATCGTCAAGCTCGCCTATCGCCACGGCGTCGATGCGGTGACGGTGCTCATGTACCGCATGCTCTTCGCGCTGCCACTGTTCGCGGCGCTGGCGTGGTGGGGCGGCCGTGGCCGGCCTTCGCTGAAGCGCGACGACTGGGTGGCCGTGCTCGGCCTCGGCTTCTGCGGTTACTACCTGGCGAGCTACCTCGACTTCATCGGCCTGCAGTACGTGAGCGCGAGCTTGGAGCGGCTCGTGCTGTACCTCAACCCGACGCTCGTGCTGGGGCTCGGCTGGCTGCTCTTCCGGCGCACCGTGAAGCCCAGGCAGATGGTGGCGATGGCGGTGAGCTACGCCGGCATCGCACTGGCCTTCGGCCACGAGCTGCGCTTCGAGGGCGCCGACGTCGCAGCGAGCGTGAAGGGCGCGCTGCTCATCTTCGCCAGCGCCCTGTCGTACGCCGTGTACCTCGTCTACAGCGGCCAGGTGGTGAGCCGCATCGGTTCGCTGCGCCTCACCGGCGCCGCCACGAGCGTGGCCTGCGTGCTGTGCCTCGCGCAGTTCGCGCTGCTGCGGCCGCTCGCTGCGGCGGTGGTGCCGGAGCCGGTGATCTGGCTGTCGGTGCTCAACGCCATCGCCTGCACCTTCGTGCCCGTGCTCGCCGTGATGCTGGCGATCGAACGCGTCGGCGCCGCCGTCACGGCGCAGACCGGCATGATCGGTCCGCTCTCCACCATCGTCCTGGGGGTGACGCTGCTCGGCGAGCCGTTGAACGCGTGGATCGTGGCGGGCACGGTGCTGGTGCTCTCCGGCGTGTGGCTGCTGGCGCGCAGCCGATAGCATCGACGCCACGCCTTTCGTTCGCACACCCGTCGAAGCATTGCTCGACACTCACCTGAACTCACCGAGGAGAACACGACATGGATCTGGGCATCGCAGGCAAGTGGGCGCTGGTGTGCGCCGCGAGCAAGGGGCTCGGCAAGGGCTGCGCCGAGGCGCTCGTGCGCGAGGGCGCCAACGTCGTCATCACCGCACGGGGTGCCGAGGCGCTGGAGGCCACCGCCGCGGCACTGCGTGCGCTCAACCCGGCGGTGCAGGTGCGCGCCGTGGCGGGCGACATCACCACCGAGGCCGGCCGCGCCGCGGCGCTGGCTGCGTGCCCACAAGTCGACATCCTCGTCAACAACGCCGGCGGGCCGCCGGCGGGTGATTTCCGCGACTGGTCGCGCGACACCTGGATCGCGGCGCTCGACGCCAACATGCTGGCGCCGATCGCGCTCATCAAGGCCACGGTCGATGCCATGGCCGAGCGCCAGTTCGGCCGCGTCGTCAACATCACCTCGGCCGCGGTGAAGGCGCCGTACGAGGCACTCGGCTTGAGCAACGGCGCGCGCACCGGCCTCACCGGCTTCGTCGCCGGGCTGGCGCGGCAGCAGAAGCTGGCCTCGCGCAACGTCACCATCAACAACCTGCTGCCCGGCCCCTTCGACACCGAACGCCTGCGCAGCAACACCGCCACCATCGCGCAGAAGGGCGGCCAGACGTTCGAGGCGCTGTGGGAGTCGCGGCGCAAGAGCAACCCGACACAGCGCTTCGGCGACGCGCGCGAGTTCGGCGCCATGTGCGCCTTCATCTGCAGCGCGCATACCGGCTACATGACCGGGCAGAACGTGCTGATGGACGGCGGCTCTTACCCGGGGACCTTCTGATCCGTGGGCGGCGAACGGCTGCGGCGCCGGATGGCGCTGATCGGCGCCACCGGGCGCGTCCGGCGAGTCAGCGCACGATGCGCACGATGCGGCCGCTGGTGTTGTCGGTGAGCACGTAGAGCCAGCCGTCGGGCCCCTGCCGCACGTCGCGGATGCGCTCGTTGAGGCTCGTGAAGAGCGCCTCGCGCGAAGCCACCGCGTTGCCGTTGAGGGTGATGCGCCACAATGCCTTGCCGGCCAGCGAGCCGACGAAGAGGTTGCCCTTCCACTCGGGGAAGCGGTCGCCCGTGTAGAAGGCCATGCCGCTCGGGGCGATCGAGGTCGGCACCCACCACGTCAGCGGCGGCTCGAAGCCGGCGCCGGTGCTGGCACCGCCCACGGGCGTGCAGTTCCCTACCGGCGTGCCGTATTCACAGCCGTAGCTCACGAGCGGCCAGCCGTAGTTGCGCCCGGGCAGGGTGCGGTTGACCTCGTCGCCGCCTTGCGGACCGTGCTCGCTCGTCCACAACTCGCCGGTGGTCGGATGCAGCGCCGCGCCTTGCGGGTTGCGGTGGCCGTACGACCAGATGGTGGCCTGCGCGCCGCTGGTGCTGACGAACGGGTTGTCGCCCGGCGCGCCGCCGTCCGTGGCACGGATGCGCATCACCTTGCCGTGGCCGGCGCTCAGGTCCTGCGCGCGGCCGCGCTCGCTGCTGATGGAGCGCTCGCCGAGCGTCACGAAGAGGTGGCCATCGCCGCTCAGCACGAGGCGGCCGCCGTAGTGGTTCTGCGTGCCGGCCACCTTGGGCGTCTGGCGGAAGAGCACGGTCCAGCCGCTGAGCGCCGTGAAGCCGGCGTTGAGCACGCCCGTGCCCACCGCGGTGCCGTTGCGGCCGGCCTCGGCACCGCTGCCGGCCTCCGCGAAGCTGAGGTAGACGCGGCGGGAGGTGGCGAAGTCGGCGGCCACGGCCACGTCGAGCAAGCCGCCCTGTCCGCCGCTGTCCACCGCCGGCATGCCGGAGATGGGCGCGGAGACGGCCGCGCCGTCGGCCGAGACGCGCTTCAACTGGCCGCCCCGCTCGGTGACGAGCATCGAGCCGTCGGGCAGGAAGGCGAGGCTCCACGGGGAGTTGAGGCCGGAGGCGAAGGTTTCGGCCCTTGGCGGCCCGCTCGGTGCGGGTGCGGGTGCGGGTGCAGGGGCGGGCGAGGGTGCCGGCGCGGGTGCAGGTGCCGGAGGTGGCGGTGCCGGCGTGGGCCCCGGCGACGGCGCCGGTGTGGGCGCAGGTGCGGGGGCGGGTGCAGGCGCCGGGTTGGACGAACTGCTGCCGTTGTCGGCACCGCCGCAGGCGGCCAGCCACAACAGGAGCACGGCGACGGACAGCGATGGCGTGGGCTTGGCTTTCATGGCCGGCGCAATGTAGGCGCCAGCCCATGCCCCTGATGCAACCGTGTGCAACGCACGTGAGCGGTCACCCACCGCGCTGCCTTTGCCGGCTCACAAGCTCACAACTCGAACGCTCCGCCCTCGGGCTCAGCGCCCTAGCGGATGAACTGGTCGATGTAGCCCTCGCCGAGCCCGTTGGCCGTGTAGTGCCGCCGGCACTTGTCGATGCGCGTGAAGACGTCGTCGTAGCCCGTGCAGTTGCCGTCGGGGTCGGTGTAGATCATCGCGCCGTTCACCTGGAACATCGTGATCATCTCGTCGACGTGCGGGTCGACCACCAGCGTGTGCGTCTCGCCCGGCGCCTCGTAGACATAGCTGCCTTCGGTGGCCACCCACGCGTGCTCGAGGTAGCGCCACTGGCCCTTGATGACGTAGCCGTGCACAGGCTGCGGATGGCGGTGGCGCGAGAGCACGCCGGCCCGCCGCACGCGCAGCAGGTTCATCCAGTAGCCGCGCGTGGCCGACATGCACAGCGGGCGGAACCAGACGTTGTCGTCCACGGGCACCCAGATGCGCTCGTCCTTCGGCACGACGTCGGGCACGACGAGCTCGGGTGGCGACTCCTTGGGCATCGGGTGCTTGTAGGGCTGCCACTTCTGGGAGTCGGGCGGTACGGGCTGGGTCATGCGAGGCCTCCGGGATTGCGGGCGTTCAATCGATCAGTCCATCAGGCGATTCGGGCGATCAGGGTCCAGGCCTTCGGCCTGGCGGGCGAGCAGTTGATCGGGTGATCAGGTGATCAAGTACCCGCCGTCCACCGGCAGCACCACGCCGGTGACGAAGCGCGCTGCCGGGCTGCAGAGGAAGAGCACCGGCCCGGCCACGTCATCCGGCGTGCCCCAGCGGCCGAGCGGCGTGCGCGCGAGGATGGGGCCGGAGCGCGCGGCATCGTCCTGCAGCGCCTGCGTGAGCGGCGTCGCGATCCAGCCCGGCGCCACGGCATTGACGCGGATGCCCTCGGCCGCGTAGGCGATGGCCAGGCTCTTGGTGAGCTGCGCCACGCCGCCCTTGCTGGCGCTGTAGCCGGGCACGAGGCCGCCGCCGAAGAAGCTGAGCATCGAGGCCGTGTTGACGATGCAACCCTGGCGCGCCGCAAGGCCGGCGCGGGCCGCGCTGCACACGCGCATCGTGCCCGTGAGATTGACATCGACCGTCTGCGCGAAAGCCTCGGGCTCGTGCTCGGCGCCTCGGCGGATGATGCCGGCGCAGTTGGCCACGACATCGAGGTCGCCGAGTCCCTGCACCAGCGCGCGCACCGCGGCGTCGTCACGCACGTCGAGCACCTGCGGCGTGATGTGGCCGGGCAGGCCGGCGGGCGCCACGAAGGCCGCCACTTCGGCAGCGGTGGCGCCGGTGGCGACGACCTGCGCGCCGTCGGCCGCGAAGGCGCGTGCGATGCCGGCACCGATGCCGCTGGTGCCGCCGGTGACGAGGATATTACGAGGGGATGTCATGTCCGGATCATGCCTTGGCCAGCGCCGCACGCACGTCGGCGGCGCGCGGGATCGGCGCCACGGCGCCGTAGCCCTGTGTCGACAGCGCGGCGGCACAGGCGGCGTAGCGCGCCGCGTCGGCGAGCGCATCGCCCGCCACGAGCCGGGCGACGAAGGCGCCGCCGAAGGTGTCGCCGGCGCCGGTGGCATCGACGGGCCGGCAGGGGAAGGGTGCGATGCGATGGCGCTCCTGCGCGTTGGCCACGAGCGCGCCCTCGGCGCCGAGCTTGAGCGCCACGACGCGCGCGCCGAGACCGAGGCAGTGGTCGACCAGCGCATCGGCGTCATTGAGTCCGGTGATCGCCTGCACGTCCTCCAGGCTCGGCAGGCAGATGTCGCAGCGGCGCATGACGTCGGTCATCACGGCGCGCGCGCGGTCGATCGACCACAGTTTCAGGCGCAGGTTGGTGTCGAAGCTCACCTGCACGCCGGCGGCGCGCGCGCAGTCGATGGCGGCGTAGCCCGTGTCGCAGGCCTGCGCCGAGATGGCCAGCGAGATGCCCGACAGGTGCAGCACCCGGGCCTGCGCGATGCGCTCGCGCGGCAGGTCGGCCGGCGTCATGCGGCTGGCGGCCGAGCCGGCGCGGAAGAAGTGGAACTGGTGGCCGCGCTCGCCATGCGTGACGAAGTAGATGGCGGAGAAGGCGGCCGGGTCGGTCTTCACGCCGGTGTGGTCGACTCCTTCTTCGTTCCACAGCGCGCGCAGCATGTGGCCGTAGGGGTCGTCGCCCAGCGCGCTGAGGTAGCCCACGCGCGCGCCCTGGCGGGCCGCGGCGACGGCGAAGTTGGAGCTGTCGCCGCCGAAGCCCTGCAGGTACAGCCGCCCACCACCTTCGCCCGTCTGGTTGAACTCGACCATCGGCTCGCCGTAGGCGAGGACGTCGCACGGAGGGTTCGGGTGGTTCGTTTGGTTCGGGTGTGCTTGGGCGGCGGCGTTCATGCGTGCGAGCGTCGGTTCAGATGCGGCCGTACTTGGCCAGCCCCTTGCGCAGCGACTTCTCGGCGATGATGAGCTTGGCCTGCTCGAGCTCGCGTGCGTCGATCTCTTGCGACATCTTCAGCACCGCCTCGGCCTGCGCGCGCGGCACGACGACCACGCCGTCGACATCGCCCACCATCAGGTCGCCCGGGTGCACGATGATGCCACCCACGCACACCGGCACCTGCGCGGCGACGGTCTTGTAGCGGCCGAGCGTGGTGCCCGGGCTGACGCTGCGCGCGTACACCGGGAAGTCGTAGTCGCGCCGGATCTCTACCAGGTCGCGCACGCCGCCGTCGAGCACCGCGCCGGCGTGGCCGTTGGCCACCGCGCCGGCCGTCATGAGGCCGCCCCACACGGCCACCTCGGGTTCGCCGCCGGCAATCGAGATGACGATGACGCTGCCCGGCTCGGCCTCGTCGATGAGGTCGAGCGCGTGCTGCGGCGGCACGAATTCGTCCGTGGCGGCCTCGAGCACCGTGGCCGCGGGGCCGCAGATGCGCTTGTCGTTGATGCGTGGCTTGATGGTGCTGTCCAGGTAGCCGCGCTTGCCGCAGACCTTGTCGACGGCGTCGGCGACGGAGGCCACGGCCACCTGGTTGAAGGCTTCGATCAGGGCCGGGAGCTGTGTCTGGGACATGGATTGGGGCATGGGGTTCTTCTTCACCAGGGGTTGAGCCAGTGCAGCGGTGGCTGGCCGCCGAGCACGCGCGCGGCCTCCTCGGCCGCCTTGCGTTGCAGGTCGCGCATGGCTTCCTCGCTGTACCAGCCGATGTGGTTGGTGACGACGACGTTGTCCAGCGCGAAGAGGGGATGTCGGGGGTCGGGTGGCTCGCGCTCGAACACGTCGAGACCGGCGCCGAGCAGTCGGCCCTCCGCGAGTGCGGCGTGCAGCGCGTCGAGGTCGACGAGCCCGCCGCGCGCGGTGTTGACGAGCACCGCACTCGGGCGCATGAGCGCGAGGCGCCGTGCATCGATGAGGTGGTGCGTCGCCGGCGTGAGCGGGGCGTGCAGCGAGATCACGTCGGCTTCGCGGCATAGCGTGTCGAGGTCGCAGGCCTCGGCGCCGGCGGGCAGCGCGGCGCGCGGGTCGTGCACGAGCACGCGGCCGAAGCCGAACCCGGCCAGCTTCTCGTGCGTCATGCGCGCGATGCGGCCGTAGCCGACAAGGCCGAGCGTGCGGCCGCGCAGGCGCAGCATGGGCTTGAGCACGCCGGTGCTCCAGCGCCCGGCGCGCACCTCGCGGTCGTGCAGCAGCAGGCGGCGGTTCACCGCCAGCAGCAACGCCACGGCCTGCGAGCTGACCTCGTCGGTGCCGTAGTCGGGTACGTTGGCGACGAAGACGTGCCGCTCGCGCGCAGCCTGCTGGTCGATGTTGTCGACGCCGATGCCGTAGCGGATGACGGCGCGCGCGACGCCGTGGTCGCTCGCCAGGGCCTCGATGGCCGGGCGCGGCACCGGCGACTCGCGCACGA
Source organism: Rubrivivax sp. (assembly GCA_016790435.1). Taxonomy (GTDB): domain Bacteria; phylum Pseudomonadota; class Gammaproteobacteria; order Burkholderiales; family Burkholderiaceae_C; genus Rubrivivax. Next base: position 35,133 of record JAEUPE010000201.1, read on the forward strand.
GGACGATGTGGGCGCCGCGCACCGCTTCCACCGCCGCCTCGGCGCTGCCGCGCACCGGGCGCAGCACGAAGCGCGCGCCGGCGGCGGCGAGCAACGCCTCCTCCTGGTCATAGGAGGCGTAGCCGTCGTCGATGGCGACGACCAGCGGCTGCTCGGCCGACATGGGCGTGGGCGAGGTGGGGCGCCGTGTGCCGGACCCAGTCTGCGCGCTGCGCCTACTTGCTCGTGGCCGCGATGGCCTTGAACAGGTCGTCGACGTAGGCCTTGCCGATCTCGGCCTCGGCCCACTGGCGCACGGGCGGCTGCGCGAGCTTTCGGAACTCGCCAACCTGCGCGGCCGTGGGCACGTAGACCTGCATGCCCAGCTTCTCGAGGATGGCCTTGGCGTTCTTGTCCTGGTCGCTCGTCATCTTGCGGTGGATGGCCACGGCCTTGGCCACGCCCTCGTCCACGGCCTTGCGCTCGGTGGCGCTCAGGCCCTGGTAGAAGCGCTCATTCACGAGGTAGGCGTGCACGCTCCACACGTGCCCGTCGAGCGTGGCGTACTTCTGGTGCTGGTAGAGGCTGGCGGCGAGGATGTTGGTGACGCCGTTCTCCTGGCCGTCGACCACCTTTTGCTGCAGCGCCGTGGGCAGCTCGGCCCAGGGGATGGCCGAGGCCGAGGCGCCGAGCGACTCGACGAGGGCCTTGAACACCGGCGAGGGCTGGATGCGGATCTTCATGCCCTTCATGTCGGCGGGCGTCTGGATGGGCCGCAGGCTGTTGGTGAAGTGGCGCACGCCGTTGTCGGCGACGCCGAGCATGCGGATGCCCTGCTTCTTCACCATGTCGTCGGAGAAGCCCTTCAGCCAGGCCGAGTCGTAGACGCGCCAGGCATGCTCGTGGCTGTCGAAGATGAACGGGATGCCAAGCACGCCGATCGGCTTGTGCACGGTGGCGATGGCGCCGTCGTGCGCCACGGCCAGCTCGAGCGTGCCGAGCTTGACCCCTTCCATCGTCGGCTGATCCTTGCCGAACTGGCCGGCGGGGTAGATCTCGACCTTGACCGAGCCGCCGGTGGCCTTCTCGACATGGTCCTTGAAGGCGAGCGCGGCGGCGTGCTTGGGCTGGTCGTCCTTGGCGGGCTGGAAGTGGGCGTACTTCAGGGTCTTCTGCGCGTGCGCGAGCGGCGCCGCGAGGCAGGCCGCTGCGGCGGCGGCGAAGATCAGGCGGGAAAGCTTCATGGGCGGTCTCCTTGTCGGGCGGTTTGCGGGCGGGGATGAAGCGGTATGAAGGGGGTGTGGCGCCGTCAGCGCGTGTAGCCGAACACGCCGGGCAGCCAGGTGCTGCAGGCCGGCACCAGCGTCAGAAGCAAGAGCACGACGAGCTGCGCGCCGAGCATCGGCAGCAGCTCGCGCGTCATCTTGCCCATCGTCACGCCGGAGACGATGGAGGTCACGAAAAGCAGCGCGCCCACCGGCGGCGTGATCATGCCCATCGTCAGGTTGACGAGCACGACGATGGCGAACTGCAGCGGGTCGATGCCGGCCGCGAGGGCCAGCGGCGCCAGCACGGGCACGAGGATCATGACGCCGGGCAGCGGCTCGATGAAGATGCCGGCCAGCAGCAGGAAGAGGTTGATGAGCAGCAGCAGCTGCATCGGCCCGAGCTGGAAGCCGCTGATCCAAGCCGCCACCGTCTGCGGCACCTGGCCGACGGTGAGCACCCAGCCGAAGACCTCGGAGGTGGCGATCACCATCAGGATCGACGCCGTGAGCAGGGCGGTGCGGAAGAGGATCGTCGGCAGCATGTCGAAGCGCAGCGTGCCGTAGAGCCAGCGGCCGACGACGAGCGCATAGAACACCGCCGCCGCCGAGGCCTCGGTGGGCGTGAAGACGCCGAAGTGGATGCCGCCCAGGATGATGAGCGGCAGCGCCAGCGCCGGCACGGCGCGCACGAAGCTGCGGCCGATCTCGAGCCAGTTGGGCCGCTGGCTCTCGGAGCGGTAATTGCGTTTGACGCTGATGGCGTGGTTCACCACCAGCAGCGAGCCGGTGATCATCAGCCCGGGTACGATGCCGGCGAGGAAGAGGCCCATGATCGTCACGCTCGGCTCGGTGAGCGCGTAGACGATCATGATGATCGACGGCGGGATGATGGGCCCGACGATGGCGGTGGCCGCGGTGAGCGCCGCCGCGTATTCGGCCGGGTAGCCGGCCTTGCGCATCATGCGGATGAGCATCGCGCCGGGGCCGGCGACGTCGGCCAGCGCCGAGCCGCTGATGCCCGAGAAGAAGGTGAGCGTCAGCACGTTGGTGTGGCCGAGGCCGCCGCGCACGTGCCCAAGCAGCTGGCTCGCGAAGCGCAGCAGCACCTCGGTGAGGGCGCCGCCGGTCATCAGCTCCGCGGCGAGGATGAAGAACGGGATCGCCATGAGCGGGAAGCTGTCGATGCCGGCGAACATCTGCTGCACCGCGACGATGGGGTTCAGCGAGCCTTGCACCAGCACGGCGGCCAGCCCGGCGACCAGCATCGTGAAGGCCACGGGCACGCCGATCACCAGCGTGACCAGGAAGACGAGCATCAAGGTGGCGCTCACAGCACAGCCTCTTCGGCCGAGAGCGCCGAGTCCTGCCGGAAGGCGCGGTCGCGCACGTAGGGCGCGGCGATGAGCGCCAGGTAGACCAGCATCAGCAGCGCGCCGATGGGCATGGCCACGTAGACGAGGCCGAAGTTCCAGTTCAGCACCGGCGTCTCCTGGCCCCATGCGAACTGCACGTAGAGGATGCCCAGCCACAGCATGGCCAGCAGCGCCACCGCCAGCACAACCACCACGGCGGCACGCATGGCCTGGGCCGCGCGGCGGGGCAGCCAGTCCTGGAAGACCTCAACGGCGATGTGCGCACCGACGCGCAGCACGAGGCCGGCACCCAGGAAGCCCACCCACACCATCATGTAGCGCGAGAGCTCCTCGGCCCAGATGAACGAGTGGTTGAAGACATAGCGCGCGACAACGTTGGCGAAGACGAGCACCGCCATGGCCGCCATCAAGGCCACCAGCACCACCCGGTTGGCGGCCACCAGGGCCAGCTCCGCGCGCCCGAGGGGCGTGCGGGCCAGTTCGGTGGCCGGGTCGATCGAGTCGATCTGGTTGGCGGATGAGGGGGTCGCCGCGTGGACAGGCACGGACGGCGGTGCGGATGGTTCACCCATCGACGCTTGTCTCCTGGTCGGTCTGGTCTTGCCGGTAGCGCGCTTGGCAGTGATTGGCACTTGCGGCAGGTGGCCGAGATCGTATCTAATATCTCAGATCTGCCATGCTAGAAAACCCTGATCCCGCGGCTTTGCCGGGACACCTCGACCCATGAACCTGCCATTGCGTCTGGAGCGCCCTCAGCTCCTCACCGAACTGGCGCTGGAGCGCATTCGCACCGCCATCGTGGAGGGGCAGATCAAGCTCGGCGAGCAGGTGTCGGAGGCGCAGCTCGCGCTGCAGATGGGCGTGAGCAAGACGCCGGTGCGCGAGGCGCTCGTGCGACTGGCGCACGACGGCCTGGTGCAGGTGCATCCGCAGCGTGGCACCTTCGTCTTCAAACTCGACCCCGACCAGGTGGGCCAGCTCTGCCGCTACCGCGCGATGGTGGAGACGGCGGCGCTGCGCGAGGCCATGGCCTCGGCGCGGCCGGCGCTCGCGCGCAACATGGCGTGCCTCGTCGCCGAGATGCAGGTCGCCGAGGAGGCGGGCGACCTGAAGGCGCTGTCGCGCATCGACATGCAGTTCCACTGGCAGTTCTTCGAGCTGTGCCCGAACGAGTACCTGCGGGCCGGCTACGAGGTGATCCGCGGCCAGCTGGTGGCGCTGCGGCACCGCTCGCCGATCACCAATGCCGTGAGCTCGCACCAGGTGCTGGTGGAGGCCGTGGAGAGCGGCGATGTCGAGCAGGCCTGCTCGCTGCTGCGCGAGCACGTGTTCGACAACGAGCCGCGTTACCGCACCGCTTGCGGACAGGGCTGAGGTGCAGAAGCGGGCACCGGCTCGCTAGGTGGCGCGGCCCGGGGGCTTCGGTGGCGCAATGTTGCCGCCCATGCCGACCACGATGCCCGCGACGATGAGCGCGAACGCGATCGCGTGATAGCCCTGCGGCCACTGCCCGAGCGCGAAGCCCGAGAGCACGGCGGCGAAGAGCGGCGTGAGGTTGTTGAAGATCGAGGCCAGCGCCGGCCCGCCCTGCGCCACGCCGAGCCCCCAGCAGCGGTAGGCCCCGATGGAGGCGGCCAGCGAGATGTAGGCGAGCGCCGCCAGCACGCCCCAGCCCCAGCGGATGGGCGCGGCACCGAGGGCTTGCTCGCCGAGCGTGAAGACGCTCGACGCGAGGCAGCCGAAGATGACCTGCACGAGCAGCAGGCCGGCCCAGTCCCAGCCCTGCTGCGCCGTCGGGCGCGCCTCGCCGCGCATCGAAGCGGGCGGGCGCGCGAGCAGCCAGCTGTAGAAGGCCCAGCCGATGATGGCCGCGAGCATGAAGAGGTCGCCCGGCACGAACTGCACCTGGGCCAGCACGGCCGGCGAGCCGCGCGAGATGACGA
>JAEUPE010000217.1 GCA_016790435.1 Rubrivivax sp.
TGCGCAGGCGCTGGCCCGCGTCGAACGTGAACGGCCGGCGCTGGCCATCCGCCTGCTGCGCAACCTGCTGCGCGTGACCATCGGCACCGCCTTGCAGCTCACCGCCGAGGTGGCTGCGCTGGAGGCTTGAGCCGGCAGCCCCGCTGCTCGCGGCCGGCTACGCTGGATGGGGCAAGATCGGCGCATGAGCAGCAAGATCCTCTTTGGCTTCCACGCCGTGACGGTGCGCCTGAAGACCGCGCCCGATTCGATCGTCGAAATCCACGTCGACTCGACGCGGCGCGATGTGCGCATGCGCCAGTTCGTCGACCGCGCGAAGGACGCCGGAGCACGCATCGTCGACAGCGATGACGAGCGCCTGGCGCGCCTGGCCGGAACGGCCCGCCACCAGGGCGTGGTGGCGCGTGTCACGCCGCTGGCGCCCAGGCACTCGCTGGACGAGGTGCTCGACGAGGCTCCGGGCCCGGCACTCGTGCTCGTGCTCGACGGCGTGACCGACCCGCACAACCTCGGCGCCTGCCTGCGCGTGGCCGACGGCGCGGGCGCGCATGCGGTGGTGGCGCCGCGCGATCACGCCGTCGGCCTGAACGCGACGGTCGCCAAAGTGGCGAGCGGGGCGGCTGAGACCGTGCCCTACTTGATGGTGACCAACCTGGCGCGCACGCTCGGTGAGCTGAAGGAGCGCGACATCCGCATCGTTGGCGCGAGCGACGATGCCACGCGCACGCTCTACGAGGCCGACTTGAGAGGGCCCGTGGCCCTGGTGCTGGGGGCGGAGGGCGCGGGCATGCGGCAGCTGACGCGCAAGACCTGCGACGAGCTCGTTCGCATCCCGATGGCGGGCGCGGTCGAGAGCCTGAACGTCTCGGTGGCGGCCGGCGTGTGTCTGTACGAGGCGCGCCGGCAGCGAGGTGCCGGCGGCCAGCTCGGCAAGAGCGTCGAGGTCAAGGCGGCCGGCGAGGGCCAAGAGGGGCAAGGGGGCCCATAGGAGGCTGCGCGGGCCCGTAGCCCTGCGAGGGCCCATGAGGCGACGTGGTGATCGGCAAGGTCATCGGGATCCGACGTCTTGCCGCACGTCAGCCCACCCAACCGAGCCCGCCGACGATGGCACCGCATGCAATTGGCCACAGCGCGCTCACGCGCGTGCGCAGCATGAGCGCGATGGTGCCGAGGGCGAGCAGCGCGCCACGCCAATCCGCAGCAAAGGGCTCGAACAGGATCCAGCCCGTGGCGAGCAGCAGGCCGAGCGTGATGGGGGCGAGGCCGGCGTGCAGGGCACGCACGGGGCGCGACTGCGCGTGCTGCGCATTCCAGCGGTTGGCGCGCAGCGTGAGCAGCGATGAGGGCAGCAGCGTGCCCACCATCGTGGCGAACACCCCGACGAGGCCACCGACGTTGTAGCCGACGACGGCGACGAAGAGCACGTTGGGGCCGGGCGCCGCCTGGGCAAGGGCGACGCTGCCGCTGAACTGCGCATCGGTCAACCAATGGCGCTCGCCGACGACGTAGCGCTGCATGTCGGGCGCCGTGGTGATGGCGCCGCCGACAGCCAGCAGCGAAAGCATCAGGTAGTGCGCGAACAGCGCCACCCAGTCGGCGAAGGTGAGACCGGCGCTGCCGAGCAGCAATGTGTGGGTGAAGCTCATCGCGTCACTCACCGGGACCGACCGGTCCTGCGGCCGCACGCAGGCGCCACGCGGCCCAGGCGCAGGCCAGGCTACCCAGCCCGAAGACCACGGCGACCAGCGGCCACCGCAGCAGGCCCACGGCTGCGAAGGCGCTTGCGATGACCGCGGCCGCGCCGACGGGCGTGAGCGGGCTGGCCTTCAACGCGACGGCCAGCCGCAACGCCGTGGCGGCGATGAGCCCGGCCGACACGATGCCCATGCCGCGGAGGGCTCCCGTCACCACCGGATGGCGCTGCCAATGTGCTGCCAGTGCCGCCAGCAGCAGCACGCCGAGCAGGGGCACGCACAGCATGCCTGCCATCGCCGCGAGCGCGCCGCGCAGGCCGAAGAAGCGCTGCCCGACCATGAGGGAGAGGTTGATGACGTTCGGGCCTGGCAGCACCTGCGCAAGGGCCAGCACCTCGAGGAACTGCCCGGCGGTGAGCCATCGTTGCCGCTCGACCAGTTCACGCTGCGCCACCGGCAGCACGCCGCCGAAGCCCTGCAATGCCAGGCGAGTGAAGACGGTGAAGAGTTCGGCGCACGACGCCGGCTGTCGGGCCGCCGGGGCCGCTTCGGGCGAGGTCACCATCAGCGTGCCGGCGGCCGGCCGCGTTCTCGCCGAACGGCCCACAGGGAGAGGCTGACAGCGAACAGCATCCCGGCCGCAGCCGCCGGTGCCAGACTCGCGTAACCCAGGCTGTCGAGCAACAAGCCGCCCGCCGCGGCACCGATGCCCTGGCCGACGTACATCGCCGAACTGTTCAGTGACACCAGCACGGCGGCCAGCGCGGGGGCGGCCGCGGCGAGGCGCGCCTGCTGCGCGGAGTTGGACGAGAAGCAGCCGAGTGCCCAGGGTGTCAGCACGAGGGCCATGCTCGCGACCCCCGTTGCCCACGGCCAGCACAGGAGCGACATCGCCATCGCCGCTAGCCCGATGCTGGCGGCGCGCCCGGCGCCCAGCCGGTCGATCCAGCGCGTCATCCACACGCTGCCGGCGAGGCCGAACAAGCCGAACCACAGGAAGAGGCCGCTGGCCTCCGCCGGGCTGGCGTGCAGGACGTGGTGGAAATAGGGCGCCATGTAGCCGAAGAGTGCGAACTGCCCGGTTGCGCTCAGGGCGGTGACGGCAACGATGACCATGAGGTCCGGACGCGCGAGCACACCGGCCAGGTCGCGCAGTGTCGTGGCCGAGGGCCGCAGGCCGGCCGGCGTGTGCAGCCACGTGCCAAGAGCCGCCGCCGCCGCCAGCGCCGACACGATGGCGAAGGCAGTGCGCCAGCCGACGGTTTCGGACACGTAGTTCGCCATCGGAACACCGAGCACCGAAGCCAACGACCAACCGAGGAAGATGAAGGTGATCGCCTCGCCTCGCTTGTGGGGTAAGGCCAGGGCGCCGACCACCGCCGCGGCGGCAGGCGTGAACACGGCGCCGGCGACCACCGTGGCCGCGCGCACCGGCAGAAGCGCGGCGAGGCTGGGCATCGCGGCCGAGAGAGCATGGCCGGCGGCAAACCAGGCCAGCGAGACCGTGAGGAGCCAACGGCGATCGAAGCGCGAGAGCAAGGCCGCGAGAAGCGGCGCAGACACCGCCATGGCCCATGCGGCGACCGTGATGATCTGGCCCGCCGTCGATACCGGCACCGCCAGGTCGCGTGCCAGGTCGTTCAGTGCGCCCGGTACCACCATGACGCCGCAGCCGATCGCGAAGTTGCCCAGGAGCAGCGCCCAGCGCGTACCGGCGCTCGCACCTACGCCCGGCAACGCCGCGGCTGTCAACGCAACACCTTCAGCGCCTCAGGGTTGACGAGATTGGTCGGGGGCTTGTGGATGAAGCTGAGGACGTTCTCGAACGCGGCACCGAAGTACTGTTCGTAGCTGTCCTGCTCGACGTACCCGATGTGCGGCGTGCAGATCGCGTTCTCCAGCCGCAACAGTGGATGTCCCTGCAGAATCGGCTCGCTGTCGAAGACATCGATGGCCGCCATGCCGGGCCGGCCACGGTTGAGCGCGGCGACGAGGGCGTTCTCGGCGATCAACTCGGCGCGCGAAGTGTTGACGAGCAGGGCGGTCGGCTTCATGAGCGCCAGATCCTCGAAGCCGACGATGGCGCGCGTGACGTCATTGAGCCGCAGGTGCAGCGTGAGCACATCACTGGTGCCGAAGAACTGCGCCTTTGTCTCGGCCGCCTCGTGGCCGTCGGTCACCGCCATGTCGCGCGAGACCTCGCTGCCCCACACGAGCACGCGCATGCCGAAGGCGCGGCCGTAACCCGCGATCAGGCGTCCGATCTTGCCGTAGCCCCAGATGCCCAACGTCTTGCCACGCAGCACCATGCCGAGCGCGAAGTTGGGCGGCATGGCCGCCGACTTCAGGCCCGACTGCTGCCAGGCACCGTGCTTGAGATTGCCGATGTACTGCGGCAGCCTGCGCATCGAGGCCATGATGAGCGCCCAGGTGAGCTCGGCCGGGGCCACCGGCGAACCGACGCCCTCGGCCACGGCAATGCCAAGGCGCGTGCAGGCCTCGATGTCGATGTGGGAGCCCACGCGCCCGGTCTGCGAGATCAGCTTGAGGCGCGGCAACTTCTCGAGAAGGGCGCGGGGGAAGTGCGTGCGCTCGCGGATGGTCACCAGGACATCGGCATCACGCAGGCGCACGGACAGTTGGCCGATGCCCTTGACGGTGTTCGTGAAGACCTTGGCCTGGTACGGCTCCAGCAGCGCGGCGCACTTGAGCTTGCGCACCGCGTCCTGGTAGTCGTCGAGGATGATGATGTTCATGGCGCCGTGGTCGGCAGGCGTCGGGGATCAACCCGACCGACGCCCTGGACCGGCCGCGATTCTGCCCGCTTCGGGTCGGGCGACCCTTCGCCACGAGCATTCGTTGTTGCGCCGGCCGCTGTTGTGGCCGGATCGCAAAAACGGCGGCCCTGGGCCGCCGTTTGATGAGAGCGCTGGATCTTCAGGCGGCCGTCTTGCGCCGCCGCACTGCACCGAGACCGAGCAGGGCAAGACCGACGAGGGCAAGACTGGTCGGCTCGGGCGTCTGGCCGGGCGGATCGGTCGGGCCACCGCCACCACCGGTAGTAGAAATCGTGCCGAAACGAACGCTGTCAATCGTGAAACCGGCGTCCTCCGGCGCAACCAAACTGATCAGGAGACCGGCGATCAGCGACTTGCCGTCGTCCGTGCCGATGAGCAGATTCTGGATGCCCGTGGCCGTGTTGGTGATCGAACCAAGGACAGAGCCGTCGCGCGCATATGCGGTCACGCGGGTGCTGCCGATGGCGTTGAAGAAGCCGCCGTCGAAGGAGATGCCGGCCTGGTCGGTGCTGAACAGCATGGCGATCGCCCCGTTCAGGAACGGCGAGCCGCTGAGCACCGGCGAAGCGGTATGGTTGGTGTCCGTGCCGACGAACGCACCCGGGCCGCCGTCAAGATCGAGCGAGAGCGACGTGCCGGTCGGCGAACCGACTATGCAACCGCCCAGCGCCACGCCCGCGGGGCAGGTCGCCGCCGTGCCAACGGACTGGCCAAGAAAGTACGAACCGAAGCTCACCCCAGGTGCCGTTCCGCTACCGCCGTACTGCGCTGCGGTGTACGTCGGGTTCGAAGTGCCGATCGCGTACTCGCTGAAGGTGATCTGGCCGGCGTTGGCAACGAAGGATGCCGCGTCGATCGGCACGACAGCCGCCTGGCTGAGCACTGCGCCGACGGTCATGGCCGCGGCGATCAGGGACTTGAGTGCGAACTTCATTAGGTTTATCCCGAAGGTGGAGAGGGTTGCAACGCCCGCTGAATCAGATGCAAGGCACATGCCTCAGTTCGTTTTTGTTCTGGAATCAATCGCTTAGATGATCACTTGTGGAATGCTTTGCAGGGCAGTGTAAAGAAGGCCGACACCAGCGTGTATCGCAAGATGTAAGCGGCGCATCCATGCACCAGACTCAGTCATCAGCCCTCGGTCAAGATCGCCTGCAGGCCCGAACCCAACGGCCGGTTCACGCCATGATGGCATTGGGTCACGGTTGGGCCCGAATGTCCATCCACCAGGAGAAGGTCAGTGAGTCTTTCGATGTACAGCGCCAGCGTCCCCGTCTTCGTGCGGATGCTTGGCAACGCCCAGAAATGGCTTAGCAGGGCTGAAGAACACGCGGTAGCGCGGAAGTTCGACCCGGGGAACTTCCTGGGCTTGCGCCTGGCGCCCGACATGTTGCCCTTTCTGCGCCAGATCCAGATTGCCAGCGACGGTGCCAAGGGCTGCGTGGCCCGTCTCGTGGGCGTCGACGTCCCGAAGTGGGACGACAACGAAGCAACCATGGCCGACCTGCATTCCCGGCTCAAGCGCACGGTTGACTACGTGCAGTCGGTGCCGGAGGCGAAGTTCGCGGGTTCCGAGAGCCGCGAGATCGTGCTGCCCATGCGCCAGGGCGATCCGCTTCGCTTCACCGGCGAGGCCTACCTCAAGCACTATGTGATGCCGAACCTGTACTTCCACCTGACGACCACGTACGCACTGCTCCGGCATGCCGGGGTCGAGCTGGGCAAGCGGGACTTCCTGGGCAACGCCTGACGATAGGCCCCCAATGGCGGCCGGGGGTGGCCGGGGGCAGGCGACGAGGACGCCGCCGGCGGGCGGTCGCCTCTAGCGCGCCGCCGCCATCTTGACCCGGCTGGGTGCGGCGGCCGCAGGCTTGCGGTTGCCGCGCGGCACTGGCTTGAGCGCGCCCCGGGCCGCGTTGGGAGCCACCACGACGACTTTCGTGCGCGTGGGCAGCGTCAGCACGATCGGCTGGCCCGGCGCGAAGCGCGCGGTCGGGGCCACTTCGTTCCACTGCGCCACCTGCGCCGCTGTCAGGCCATGCCTGCGAGCCACCGCTGCGACAGTATCGCCCTTGGGCCCGGCGCGCAGCGTCGTCATGCGACCACCCAGTCCCTCGGGTGAGAGCGTCAACGTGGCCGTGTCCGCCAGCCGCTCCGAGACGTCGTCGGTCGTCTTGGCACCGCGCGGCACGATGAGCGTCGAGCCGGCCCTCACGAGCATGCGTGGCGGAATGTGGTTGACCTCGGCCAGTTGCGCCTCGCCGACGCCGACGAGCTTGGCGGCATCGGCCGTCTTCAACGTGCGTGGTGCGACCCATGCTGTCCAGGATGCGAGCGGGCCATCGTGATCACCAAGGGCGCGCACGAACTGGTTCGCGTTGTCGTAGGGCAGCAGCACGTGCGGTGTGCCGGCGGAGAGGATGACGGCGCGGTTGTGTTGCGGATTGAGCTGGCGGAACTCCACCAGCGGCAGGCCCGCCAGGCGAGCCGCCAGCTCGACATCGATGTCGCGTTCGATGGCGACGCTCAGGAAGTAGGGGTGGTTCTCGAGCTTTGCGAGTTCGATGCCGAATGCCTGCGGCCGCATGACGATGTTCTTCACGGCCTGCAGCTTGGGCACGTAGTTGCGCGTCTCGGCCGGCAGACGCTGCAGAGAGGAGAGATCGGTGGGCTTGCGCGCGCGCCGGTTGCGCTCGATCGCACGCGCCACGTTGCCCGGGCCCCAGTTGTAGGCGGCCAGCGCGAGCTGCCAATCGCCGAAGCGCTCGTGCAGCCTGCCGAGGAAGTCGAGCGCCGCGCGCGTCGACGCCAGCACGTCGCGGCGGTCGTCGCGGAAGATGTTCTGCCGCAACTCGAATTCGCGCCCCGTGCCGGGCATGAACTGCCACATGCCGGCAGCGCGGGCGCGAGACAGTGCCTGTGGATCGAAGGCGCTTTCGATGAAGGGCAGCAGCGCCAGGTCCATGGGCATGCCGCGCTTGTCGATCTCCTCGACGATGTGGAAGAGGTAGCGTGCCCCGCGTTCGACCATTCTTTGCAGGTACTCGGGCTGGCTGGCGTAGTACTGCTCCCACTTGCGCACGAGGTCGTTGTCGAGATCGGGGATGCGCACGCCGTCACGCAGGCGTTGCCAGAGGTCGGCCCGCTCGGCGTCCTGGTCGGGGTCGAGGCGCATGCGCGGCAGCGGCGGGGGCGGCGGGGCATCGACGACGGCCTCGCCCGGCTCCGCCGCCGCAGGAGCAACGCCCGCCGGTGAAGGCGCCGCGGGGGCAACGGCAGTCGGCGCGCTTGCTTCGATCGGGCTCGCGGTGCTGGCGTTCGGGGCTTGTGGGCCGGAACGCAAAGCCTCGCCAGGCGCAGCCGATGAAGGCGCGGCCGCTTCAGTCGCCGCCGCTTCGGACGGCGCAGCGGGCGACGTATCGGTCGCCAAGGGCTCCAGTTGTGCGCAGGCCGCCAGCCAGCTCGACAGGAGCACCAGCCAAGCCCGATGAAGCACGCTTCGGCACGGACGGCGGTCCGGCAGGTGCCCGGTCGCCGTCATCGGATGCGATGCCTCCATGCTCGCGGCGATGCAGACGCCGCGATGCCAAGGCCGCGAGCGAGTCTGAAGTGCCTCACTAGAATGCGTCCGGCGGCAAGGGGCGTCTGGACCGGCGCGCCGCCTGCGCGCCAGACGGCGATCTCGGGTTGAGCAAGAGGTGCAGCAGTAGCCATGACGCGTGACGAGTCGAGTATAGAGTTGGCCGCCTGGCTGAAGACCGCGCCCGGCCGCTACCTGCTGGCATGGGAGCAGGCGCGCCTGGACCAGGAGGTCACGGACGCCTTCGGCTTCCATGCGCTGCAGCTGGGCCTCCCCGAACTCGATGGCCTGCGCGCCAACCGCATGCCGCACCGATGGGTGGCGAGCGACTCGATGCATCTGGCGCAGCCGCTGCCCGTGCCGCCGCCGGCCGACGACGCCATCAGCACGAGGCCGATGCCAGCCGGTCCGGCCCTGCATTGCGAGTTCGACGCGCTGCCGCTACCGGATGCCTCGATCGACCTCGTCGTGCTGCCTCACGCACTGGAGCTGGCGCGCGACCCGCATCACACACTGCGCGAGGTCGAGCGGGTGCTGGTGCCCGAGGGTCGCGTGGTCATCGTCGGCTTCAATCCCACCAGCCTCTGGGGCGTGCGCCAGCGGCTCGGCCATCTGCGGCGTGGCATGGGCTTCGCCCGAGAACGCGGACTCTTCCTTCCGCGCGCCGGCGATTTCATCGGCTACTGGCGCGCTCGCGACTGGCTGCGCCTGCTGGGCTTCGAAGTCGAGGCCGGGCGCTTCGGGTGCTGGCGTCCGCCGCTGGCCAGCGAGCGCTGGCTGCAACGCTTTGCATGGATGGACCGGGTGGGCGACCGCTGGTGGCCGGTGCTGGGCGCGGTGTACGTCATCTGCGCCGTCAAGCGTGTGCGCGGCATGCGCCTGGTGGGCCTGGCGCGCCACGACAAGCGGGCCAAGGCGCGCGCGGCCCCGGCGGTGGTGGCGCAGCGCCACGGCAACGCCACGCCCATCTCTCGCGGCAACGGCGCCCGGGGCGACGCTTGAGCACGGCCGATCGGCCGGCCTCACCGGCAACCCCGGCGGCCGCTGCGGGGGGCGCTGCAGTCGAGATCTACGCCGACGGCGCCTGCCGCGGCAATCCCGGCCCGGGCGGCTGGGGCGTGTGGCTCAAGAGCGGTGGGCACGAGAAGGAACTCTGGGGCGGTGCTCGCGAGACCACCAACAACCGCATGGAGCTGACCGCGGTGATCGAAGCGCTGGCCTCGCTGAAGCGCCGCTGCCGCGTCACCATCCACACCGACAGCCAGTACGTCAGGAACGGCATCACCACCTGGATCCACAACTGGAAGGCGCGTGGCTGGCGCACTGCCGACGGCAAGCCGGTGAAGAACGCGGAGCTGTGGGGCAAGCTCGATCACCTGAACGCGCAGCACGACGTGCATTGGCGCTGGGTGAAGGGGCACTCGGGAGACGTGGGCAATGAGCGCGCCGATTTGCTGGCCAACCGTGGCGTCGACGAGGTGACCGGTGCGCGCCCAAGGGACTGATTGCGGGTAAGCCCTTAGCTGGGGCGTCTGTGCGTTGGGCGCTGAGCGCGGGCATTCCCAGGGCGATACAGTGCGCAGCTTGCGAAGCGCCGGAACAAGCACTTGAAAAAGACCTACACAGGCGTTGCCGTTGCCGGCATCGCGGTGGCCGCATTGGCGGCTTGGTGGTTTCAGCGGCCGGTGGCTGTGCCGGAGCGAGCCGCTGCAGCGGGCACAGCAACACGAGCCGATGCGGGGCCTGGTGCCGGCCCTGGTGCAGGCGCGCGCGTTGGTGGACCGGCCGCCAGTGGCGTTTCCGGCGCAGCGACCCAGGGCGGGCAGGGCGGGCCACCGCCGGTCGAGGTGGCGCGTGCCGAGGCGATGACGATCGTCGATGACGTGCAGGCGGTCGGCTCGCTGAAAGCGCGCCAAGGCGTCATGGTGCGCCCGGAGGTCAGCGGCCGCATTGCGCGCCTGGGTTTCGTCGACGGCCAGCCAGTGCGGCAGGGTCAGTTGCTCGTGCAGTTGGACGACACGCTGCAGCGTGCGCAGTTGGAGCAGGCCAAGGCGCAGGCCAGCATCGCACGCACCAACCTGCAGCGCAGCCGTGAACTGCTGGCGCAGAACTTCGTCAGCCAGAGCGCCGTCGACCAGAACGCCGCCGCATTGCAGGTGGGCGAAGCGCAGGTCGCGCTGGCCGAGGCGCAACTGGCCCGCATGCGCGTGCTCGCACCCTTCAACGGTACGGCCGGCCTGCGCACGGTCGACCTCGGCGACTACGTCAAGGATGGCGCCGACATCGTGAAGATCGAGGACCTGTCGGCGCTCGAGGTCGAATTCGCCTTGCCCGAGCGCTACGTTGCGCGCACGCGGCCCGGGCTGCCGATGGAACTGACGCTCGATGCGCTGCCCGGCAGCAGCTTCAAGGGGCAGGTGGTGGCCATCAATTCGCAGGTCGATGCCAACGGCCGTTCCCTCATGGTGCGGGCCCGGGTGCAGAACCCTGGCACGCAGTTGCGGCCGGGCATGTTTGCACGGCCGCGCGTCATCTTCGCGAAGCGTGAGGGGGCCGTCGCCGTGCCCGAGGAGGCGCTGGTGCCTCTGGGCGCGCGTCAGTTTCTCTTCAAGGTGGTCGACGGACCGGACGGGCGCAAGGTCGCGCAGCGGCAGGAGGCGCGCATTGGCCTGCGCGTGCCGGGCAAGGTGGAGATCCTTGACGGCGTGAAGCCTGGCGACGAGGTGGTCACGGCCGGCCAGGCGCGCCTGATGCGGGGCGACTCCACGCCTGTGCGCGTCATCGACCTGGCCCAAGCCGGTGGCCGCGGTGCCAGTGCTGCCGGCGGCGCCGGCAGACGTGGCGGTGCCGCGTCGCAGGGCGCGCCATCTGGTTCGGCATCTGTTGCGGCGTCGGGGCGCGCGGCCGCGGGTCCCGCAGCCACCCAGCCCTGAAGCAAGACCGGATGCCGGCCCCTGATTCCAGCCCTGATGCCTGATCGGAGCGCGCGATGAGATTGTCCGAAACGTCGATCCGCCGACCGGTGCTCGCCACCGTCATGTCGCTGCTGCTCGTGCTGATCGGGCTCGTGTCTTTCAAGCAGCTCTCGGTGCGCGAGTACCCGCGCATCGACGAGCCGCTGGTCAACGTCTCCACGCGGCTGCTCGGCGCCAGCTCGGAAGTCATCGAGTCGCAGGTGACCAAGCCGCTCGAGGACTCCATCGCCGGCATCGACGGCGTGGACATCATGACCTCGATCTCGCGCACCGAGCAGAGCCAGATCACGGTGCGCTTCCGGCTCACCAAGGACCCGGACACCGCGGCGGCCGAGGTGCGCGACCGTGTGTCGCGCGTGCGTGGCCGACTGCCCGATGCGGTCGACGAGCCCATCATCGCCAAGGTCGAGGCCGACGCGACGCCCACGATCTGGCTCGCCTACACGAGCGAGACGATGAGCACGCTCGAGCTCACCGACATCATCAACCGCGTCGTCAAGCCGCGGTTGCAGACGGTGCCGGGCGTGGCCGACGTGCAGATCGGCGGCGACCGCAAGTACGCGATGCGCATCTGGCTCGACCCGGACCGCCTCGCTGCCTACCGCCTGACGGTGCAGGATGTCGAGGATGCTTTGCGGCGCCAGAACCTCGAGGTCCCGGCCGGCCGCATCGAGAGCCGCCAGCGCGAGTTCAGCGTCACCTCGCGGACCGACCTCAACACGGTGGCGCAGTTCAACGAGATCGCGCTCAAGACCGCCGGCGGCTACACGGTGCGCCTGCGTGACGTGGCCCGGGTGGAGGAGGGGGCGGCCAACGAGCGTAGCCGCGTGCGCCTGAACGGCGTGCCCTCGATCAGCACCGGCATCATCCGCAACGCCACGGCCAACCCGATGGAGGTGGCCGATGGCGTGCGCGCCGTGATGCCGCTCATCCAGCGCGACCTGCCGGCCTCCGTGACGGTGGTGCAGGCGAACGACCTGTCGGTCTTCATCGATCGCTCGATCAAGGCTGTCTACACCACCGTCATCGAGGCCGTGGTCCTGGTGGCGTTGGTGGTGTTCGTCTTCCTGCGTACGTTGCGCGCCTCGTTCATCCCGCTGGTGACGATTCCGGTGAGCCTGGTCGGCGCGTTCGCGCTGATCGCGCTCGCCGGCTTCACTGTCAACACGCTGACGCTGCTGGCCCTGGTGCTGGCCATCGGCCTCGTCGTCGACGATGCGATCGTCGTGCTGGAGAACATCTTCCGGCACATCGAGGAGGGCCTGACGCCCTTCCAGGCGGCACTGAAGGGTGTGCGCGAGATCAGCTTCGCGGTGGTGGCGATGACGCTCACGCTGGCCGCGGTGTTCGCACCTTTGGCTTTCACGCCCGGGCGCACGGGGCGCCTGTTCGGCGAGTTCGCGCTCACGCTGGCCGGGGCGGTGCTGGTGTCGGGCTTCGTGGCGCTGACGCTGACGCCGATGCTGTGCAGCAAACTGCTGCGCCACAACCCCAAGCCGAGCTTCTTCGATCGCTTCATGGAGACGGTGCTCGTGCGCCTGACCGCTGCGTACACCGCGGCGCTCAAGGCGTCGTTGCATGCGCGCTGGGCCGTGGTGGCGCTGATGCTCGCCTCCGGCGGCGTGAGCTGGTGGCTGTTCAGCACGGCCAAGAGCGAGCTCTCGCCCATGGAGGACCGCGGCGTCATCTTCATGCCGGTGCGCGCGCCCGATGGCGCCACGCTGCAGTACACCGCGCGCTACCTCGATGCCATCGAGCAGATCACGTCGCAGTACCCCGAGTTCGACCGCCGCTTCATGTTCATGGGGGGTGGCCAGGTCTCCTCCGGAGCGGCGGTCATGCGCACCGTCGACTGGACAGAACGCCAGCGCACGACGATCGAGCTGGCGCGCGACTTGCTGCCCAAGCTGGCAAACCTGCCCGGCGTCACCGTCTTCCCGGTCACGCCACCCAGCCTTGGGCAGGGCTTCCGCGAGCGACCGATCAATTTCGTCATCGTCAGCGGCGATACCTACGACAACATGTCTCGTGTCGCGCAGAGCTTCGTGGCCGAGATGCAGCGACAGCCGGGCTTCGTGCAGCCCGACATCGACCTGCAGCTGAACAAGCCCGAGATCTTCATGGACGTGGATCGCGCGCGCGCCGCCGACATGGGCGTGGCGGTCGACGCCGTGGCGCGTGCCGTCGAAACCATGCTCGGCAGCCGCGTCGTCACGCGCTACAAGCGCGACGCCGAGCAGTACGACGTGATGGTGCAGACGGGCGCTGCGGGGCGCGTCACGCCCGAGGACATCGAGCGCATCTTCGTGCGCGGGCGCAACGATACGATGGTGCCGCTGTCCTCTCTGGTCAAGGTGCGAGAGGCCGTGAGCCCGCGCGAGCTGAACCACTTCAACCAGCGCCGGTCGGTCACCATCACCGCCAACCTGGCGCCCGGTTACGCGCTCGGCGAGGCCCTCACCTTCATGGACCAGACGGCGCTGAAGGTGCTGCCGCAGGGCTATGCGACGGAGCTGAACGGTGTGAGCCGCGAGTTCCGTGCCTCGTCGGGCTCGCTCGGCGTGGTGTTCGTGCTGGCGCTGTTTTTCATCTTCCTGGTGCTGTCCGCGCAGTTCGAAAGCTTCGTCGACCCGTTCGTGATCCTGCTGTCGGTGCCGCTGTCGATGGTGGGCGCGCTGGCAGCGATGCGACTGACCGGCGGCACCCTCAACGTCTTCTCGCAGATCGGCCTCATCACGCTCGTCGGCCTCATCACCAAGCACGGCATCCTCATCGTCGAGTTCTCCAACCAGCTGCGGCAGCAGGGGCGCACGGTGACGGACGCGGTGGTCGAGGCGGCCAGCCTGCGCCTGCGACCGATCCTGATGACCACCGGCGCCATGGTGCTCGGCGCCGTGCCGCTGGCCCTGTCCACCGGGGCCGGCGCCGAGAGCCGGCAGCAGATCGGCTGGGTCATCGTCGGTGGCATGTCGCTGGGCACGCTGCTCACGGTGTTCGTGGTGCCCACCATCTACACGCTGTTCGCGCGCAAGGCCGTTCCGGGCGAGATCAGCACGCCTGAACTCGCCGAGGCAGGCACGGCCGGCGGCACACCCCACGCCGCTCGGCCTGCCGAAGGCACGGCGGACTGACCCGGTGCTTGACGCCAGCGTCGAAGTCCCGTTGTGGCTCGCGCTGGTGGCGGGGGGCCTGGCCGGCTGGGCGCTGCTCGAGCGCCTGCTGCTGCCCTCGGCGCGCTGGTACGTGCGCAGCCGCGCCGCCAAGGTCCTGGCCGAGGTGGGGCAGCGGCTGAAGATCCAGCCGCGCCCGTTCCAGCAGATCCGCCGCCAGGTGCTGATCGACCGCCTCGTCTTCGACGACAAGGTGCAGCAGTCGGCCAAAGCGTTTGCCAACGAACGCGGCATGCCGCACGAAGTGGCGCTCGACCAGGTGCAACGCTACGCGCGCGAGATCGTGCCGGCCTTCAACGCCTTCGTCTACTTCCGCATCGGCTACTGGATCGGCAAGCGGCTGTCGCAGGCGCTGTACCGCGTGCGCATCGGCTACACCGACGATGCCGGGCTCGAGGCGATTCCGGAGACC
>JAEUPE010000142.1 GCA_016790435.1 Rubrivivax sp.
GCGGCGCGGCGCTCACGCGAGAGAAGATCGTGGCCGACCTCGCCGAGCGCTTCGTCTGCATCGCCGATGCGAGCAAGCGGGTGGACGTGCTCGGGCGCTACCCGCTGCCCGTCGAGGTGATCGCCATGGCGCTGCCCCAGGTGGCGCGCCGTTTCGCGCGGCTCGGTGGAGAAGCGACCCAGCGCGCCGGGGTGCTCACTGACAACGGTCACCCCCTGCTCGACGTGCGGGGGCTGGCGATCGCGGACCCGCTGGCGATGGAGGCGGAGATCAACCAGTGGCCAGGTGTGGTGACGGTGGGCATCTTCGCCCGCCACCGCGCCCAGGTCTGCCTGCTCGGCACGGCGGATGGCGTGCAGACGCTGCGCTACTGATTGCGCTACTGGAGTGCGCTACTGGAGCGCGATGTCGAGCGCGCCGAACGCGATCGGTCTAGCCGCGGCCGTGGACTCGCGCCGCCCGCGCGCGGTAGCGCCCCGCATCGACGGCGTCGAGCAGGTCGGTATCCACCGGCAGTGGTGTCCCGCATATCCACGCAGCGAGCACGCGGCCGCCCAGCGCCGCGCTCGTGATGCCGCGCGAGCCGAGCGCGGTGAGCGCGAAGAGCCCGGGTTCGCGCGGCACGTGGCGCGGCTGCGCGAGCCGTGACACGCCGGCGTCGATGGTGTCGGCGCCCGCGGGCAAGGCACCCACGAGCGGCAGGCGGTCGTCGGTATGGCAGCGCCAGCCCACGCGTCCCGCCAGCGAGCCAAGGGCGGTGGGCGACAGGGCGCTGCCGGTCAGCCTCGCCAGCACGGCGAGGTTGTGCGCGTGGTCGGCCTCGCGCAATGCCGGCTCGTCGTCGTCCACAGTCTGCGTGGCGCCGCAGAGCAGGCTGCCATCGGGCATCGGGATGATGTAGCCGTTGCGCGCCAGCGGCAGAAGCGGCGCCGGTGCGGCCACGAGGCTCGCCGGCAGACGAGTCACCTGACCCCGTGAGCGGGCGATCTTCCAGCCGCCCGCCTGCCCCGCGACGGGTTCCACGGCGGGAGCCAGTCTCGCCGCGTCGGCCGCATTGGCCAGCACCACGAGGTCCGCTTCGGCCCAGGGGCGGCCGTGTTCGTCGCAGGCGATCCAGCGCGCCCCACGCCGCTGCAAACGGGCCACCCGGCAGGCCGTGCGCAACTCGGCGCCGCTCACCGCCAGCGTGTGTCGCACCAGGGCCGCCGGGTCCACCCAGCCGCCGCCGGGGAAGCACCAGGCCGCGCCGACCACCTTCACCCCGGATGCCGCGGCCGCGGCCTCGGCGTCGAGCGCCTGCACGTAGTCCGCCGGCCATGCGGCGCCGGCGATCCGCCTTCGCATCTCGGCCACGTCGTCAGCCAGGTGCAGCACACCTTCGAGCCGACCGGGCACCAGCCCGGCCGAGATGCTGGGCGCGATCTGCCGTTGCGCCTCGAGCGCGGCGGCGCGGTGCCAGCGCGCGTGCGCGCCGTCGTCGCGCGACATGAGCCCGCGCACGAGGCCGGCCGCGTTGCCCGACGCTCCGGTGGCGGCGGCCGTGCCACCTTCGAGCACGACGACGGCCAGCCCTTGTTCCACGAGCGCCTGCGCCGCTGCGGCGCCGGCGAGCCCGGCACCGATGACGATGGCGTCGCGCGCAGCGGGCAGCGCCGATTGCCGCCGTGCATGCAGCGCCGGGCGGTGCCGCGGTGCGAATCGCGCCACCGTCATCTCGCGCTTGGCCGCGAAGCCGGGCGCGCGCTCGACCGCAAAGCCGTGCTGAGCGAGGCCGTCCCGCACGGTGCGCGCCACGCTCCAGGTGGCGGCGGTGGCGTCGGGTGCGCTGAGGGCCGGCAGCGCGGCGAAAACCGCGTCGGACCACATCTCGGCGTTGTGCTCGGGCGCAAAACCGTCGAGGTAGATCGCGTCGGCCTGCAGTTGCATCCGACGCAGCCACGCCGCGGCGTCACCGAACGCGAGCAGCAGTTCAACGCGGCCGTGGTCGAAGGCGAGCCGGTGCAGGTCGCCGGTGAGCGGTGGCCAGGCGGCGCGAAGGCGTGCGGCCAATTGGGGCACCTCGGCGGACGCCACGGCAGACACCCCGGCCGGCGCCCCGTCGGCCGCGCCGAGCGCGCCTGGCTCGTCCAGCACCGCGGCGTGCACGCGCGCCAGGTCCGCGCGGGTCGGTGGGTGCTTCTCGACGGCGACGTAGTGCAGCCGATCGCAGCGGGCTGGGTCGCGCTGCCATGCGGCCCAGGTGGCGAGGAAACTGAGGCCGAGGCCGAAGCCGGTTTCGAGGATCACGAAACGAGGCCGCCCGCGCCAGCGCTGCGGCAGCCCGTTGCCGCGCAGAAACACGTGCTCGGCCTGGGCTAATGCGCCAGCGCGGGAGTGGTAGCGGTCACCGAACGCCGGCGCGTGCGGCACGCCTTCGGCGTCGAACGCGATCGTCGCCGGCGTGATGGGCGCGGTCTTCACCCCGGCGTCACGGCGCAGGCCGGTGCCGTGGTGGCGCCGCCGGCCCGGATCGCCAGCCATGCGAGCAGCGGCTCACGCACGCTGGCCAGGCCGCGATAGGCGAGCACGGCGTCGCTCATGCTGGCAATGGCCGCGTGCAGCCTGGCGGCGCGGGCGGGTTCGGCAACCGCAGTGGCCAGCGGTGCAACTTCGACCTCGATCGTGAAGATCGCCTGCTCAGCTTGGGGCAGCGGGATGAACGTCTGCCGTTCGGTGCGCCACCACGCGCGTTCGGCCGGCGTGTCGCTCCAGCGTGGACGGGCCAGGCGCGCCGGATGGGCGTGCAGACGTGGGTGGTCGGTGACGGTCCAGACAAAGCGCTCCCAGCGCGCTTCGGCATCCGCTCCGCTGACCAGGCGCACGAGCGAGTCGGAGGCCTTCAGTAGCAATGCGTTGTCGGCCACCGGCGCGTGTACGGCGGCGAAGTGGCGGCCGACCTTGTCTTCCGGCGCCCAGTGGCTCGGCAGCGTCACGGCCAGCCAGGGCACCGTGCCGTCGCGGGCATCGACGATGGCAAAGTCCTCGGCAAAGGCGAGGGCGATGAGCCCGGCCAGCCGCCAGCCTGCGGGCAGGCCGCGCAGGCAGCGCGCGACCTCGTCGCCGAGGCCGAAGCGGCCTGGGGCCGTCTGCAGCACCTCGTCACCCGCAACGGCCGTGGCCAGGTCCAAGGCCTCGGCACGCCGGCCGTCCCAGGCGAAGGCCTGCGGATGTTCGGCCGCGGCGTGGTGAGCCAGGGCCCGCAGCGCGGGGAAGGCATCAAAACCCTCGCGCTGCAGCAGCGCCTGGTGCGCGAAGGCCGACAGCACGGCGAGTTTCTCGCGCTGGTGGCGCGAGCCCGGCGCAAGCGGGGTGAGGTGGGCCGCGCCCGGTTGCATCCGGCGCAGCCCCGGCTGCATGCGGAACGGTGCTTGGACGGCGGCGTCGAAGTCGAAATGCATGGGGCAGGGCGTGTGGACGGATGCGCTGGCGAGCGTCGCGCGGCGCGCAGCGCGCAGGGGCATCATCATGCGCGCGAAACGACCCGCACAAACACCGACGGGCACCTCTCGGCGCCCGTCGGCCCTGCGGGCGCTGCAGTGTCAGACGCGCTTGCGGTACTCGTGCGTGCGCGTGTCGATCTCGACCTTGTCGCCGTTCTCGACGAACAGCGGCACGGCGATCTCGAAGCCCGTACCCACGAGCTTGGCCGGCTTCATCACCTTGCCCGAGGTGTCGCCCTTGACGGCGGGCTCGGTGCTGATCTCGCGTACGACGCTGGTGGGCAACTCGACGCTGATCGCCTTGCCATCGTAGAAGGTGACTTCCACGGGCATGCCGTCTTCCAGGTACTGGATGGCGTCACCCATGTTCTCGGCCTCGACCTCGTACTGGTTGTACTCGGTGTCCATGAACACATACATGGGGTCGGCGAAGTAGGAGTAGGTGCACTCCTTCTTGTCGAGCATGATCTGATCCATTTTGTCGTCGGCCTTGAAGACGACCTCGGCGCCGCCGCCGTTGAGCAGGTTCTTCATCTTCATGCGCACCGTGGCGGCGTTGCGGCCGCCGCGGCTGTACTCGGTCTTGAGCACGACCATTGGGTCCTTGCCTTGCATGATGACGTTGCCGGCGCGGATTTCTTGAGCGATTTTCATGGTGAGGTTCCCCAGCGTTGGAGGGGCGGTCAGTTTGGCGAAACGGGTGCGGGTCGTGGGCGAACCGGAAGCGAGACGGGGCTGAAGCGTGGCGGTTCGTTGCGGGTGCGTGGCGAGTTGCGGACAGCGGGCCGGCTGAAGCGTCGAAGACGCCGCCTTCGAGCCGGTGGGCCACGGCGAGTGGCTCCATGGCGCTGATCGCATCGCCGGCAGGACCGGACTGGGACCCGCTCTGCCCCCAGGGCGGCTTCCCGGCCCGACGGACCGGGGCGCAAGACCCCGGGCGAAGCCGCTTATTTTAGCAGCGCGGCGCGCCAGGGCCGTTGGTGCGCCTGAATCGGGGCGCTCGACCGGCGCTCATCGGCTGCGCGCCACGACGAAGCGTCTCAGCTGGACCACCAGGTCCTCTTGCCGCAGCAGCCGGTCCCGCGCCGCTTCGGCGGCAGCGTGCCAAGGTGCGAGCGGAGGCAGGTCCTTCCAGGTCGCGAGGCCGTTCCACGCTTCGTTGGCCGCGGCCGCCTCGGCGGGCAGGGCCAGCAGGGCCAGAAGGGCCTTCAGCTTGGGCGCGTGCGCGCCGTCTGGCTGAGGGTAGGCCTGCCAGAGGAAGGGGACACCGGCCCAGAGGGCGTGCACCAGAGAATCCTCGCCGCGCACGGCATTCAGGTCCGAGGCCCACAGGAGGTGGTCGAAGTCGGTCTGGTCGAGCCAGGGCAAGCCCACGGTGCGCACCGCGGGGGGCGTCGCCTGCACCTGGCGCTGGGCGGGGCCAGGCGTGAGCAGCAGCAGGGTCGGCGCCTCGGCCAACGCCTGCAACCAGGGGCCGATAGCCGGGTTGTCGTAGCAGAAGAGGCTCACGACCCGCTCGCCGGGCCGGCGCGCGCACCCCCGTGCGAAGAGCCAGGCCTCGCGGTCGAAGCGGGATCGCCGCTGCATGAGACCGGGTTCGCGCAGGAGCCCGCCCGTGCGCTCGGTGAAGCCCGGGTAGAAGAACCACTTGCGCAGGCCGTCCGGGCGCGGCGAGGGCAGGCCGTGCGAGCGCTCGACGTAGTCCTCGGCGCTCAGGTATTCGAGGTTGATCCACACGGGGTCGGTCTCGCGCATGGCGCGCAAGGCGGCCTCGGGCAGGTCGCAGCCGAAGGCTTCGATCACCACGTCGGGCGCGGCGTCGGCCTTGGTTGGACCCGGCCAGGGGAGCACGGTCACGCCGGGCGATGTCTGTGCCCGCTGCGGTGCCATCCAGTCGAGTGCCGATGCGTCGTCGACGATCAGTCGCACGCGGTCGCCCTGCGCGGCGAGTTGTGCCGCGAGCCGCCAGCACACGCCGATGTCGCCGAAGTTGTCGACGATGCGGCAATAGATGTCCCAGCAAAGCCACGCGCGGTCGGGCGTCATGGCGGGATTATCGAAGCCGGCAGAATGCCGGCGCGATGAAGAAGCGTGCCTCGCAGGACCGTTCCGCGCCTACCGAGGCGCTGGGGCCAATCGTGCCCGCCCCGATGCCCGTCGCACTTGCGGAGCCAACGGTGTCGCAATCAATGCCTGAGTCGGTGCCTGAGTCGGCGCCCGTGTCGTTGGCTGACCCGCGGTCCACGGCCGCGACCGCCGCCCTGGACACAACGCGGGAGCGCCTGCTCGCCGAGGTGGCTGCGCTGCCGGGCCTGCCGGGCGTCTACCGCTGGATCGACGCCGCCGACCAGGTGCTCTATGTCGGCAAGGCGCGCGACCTGAAGAAGCGCGTTTCGAGTTATCTGCACCGCCAGCACGACGGCACGCGCATCGGCCAGATGGTGGCGCGCATCGCACGGCTCGAGACGACGGTCGTGCGCAGCGAGGCCGAGGCGTTGCTGCTCGAGAACAACCTCATCAAGGCGCTGGCGCCGCGCTTCAACATACTCTTCCGCGACGACAAGAGTTATCCGTACCTCAAGATCACGGGCGTGCCCGCCAAGAACGGGCCTGCGGCGGCCGACAGCGCCGCGGCGGAGCTGAAGTACCCGCGCATGGCCTACTTCCGCGGCGCCGTCGACCGCAAGCACCGCTACTTCGGCCCCTACCCCAACGCCTGGGCGGTGAAGCAGACCATCCAGCTTGTGCAGAAGGTGTTCCGCCTGCGCACCTGCGAGGACACGGTGTTCCGCAACCGCAGCCGGCCCTGCCTGTTGCACCAGATCGAGCGTTGTTCGGCTCCCTGCGTCGGCGAGATTGGCGTGGCCGACTACGGGCGCGACGTGCACGATGCCGAGCGCTTCCTGCGCGGCGAGGCGCAGGCGGTGATCGAAGACCTGCAGGCGCAGATGATGGGCCATGCCGAGGCCCTGGCCTTCGAGAAGGCAGCGCAGGTTCGCGACCGCATCGGCTCGCTCTCGCGCGTGTTGCACCAGCAGTCGGTGGATGCCAGCAGCCTCTCGGCGGCGGACCAGGATGTCGACATCCTGGCCGTCAAGGTGGCCGGCGGGCGGGCATGCGTCAACCTGGCCATGGTGCGCGGCAGCCGGCACCTCGGCGATCGCGCCTACTTCCCCACGCACGTGGACGAGGGCGCGGCGATGGCGAGCGGCGGCGACGAGGTCGTGGTGGAGGAGGCGGACGCAGGCGCCCGTACCGATGGCACTGCGGCATCGCCGAGCACTGCGCATGCCCCGGAGTTGGCCGTGCTCGAGGCCTTTTTGGCGCAGCACTACCTTGGCCAGCCCGTGCCGCCGCAACTCATCACGAGCCATGCTCTCGACCCAGCGCTGCTCGACGCACTCGGCGCGGCCAGCGGCGTCAAGGTGCGTGCGACGCACCAGCCGCGCGAGCAGCGGCGCATCTGGCTCGAGATGGCCGCCAACGGCGCCGCGCTGGCGCTGGCGCGCCTGCTCGCCGAGGAGGGCTCGCAGCAGCAACGCACGCGCGCGCTTGTCGAGGCGCTCGACCTCGACATCGAGGACCTGGCGGCGCTGCGCATCGAGTGCTTCGACATCAGCCACACTGCCGGCGAGGCGACGCAGGCGAGCTGCGTCGTCTTCGAAGGGCACAAGATGCAGCCCTCGCAGTATCGGCGCTTCAACATCGAGGGCATCACCGGCGGTGACGACTACGCTGCCATGCGCCAGGTGCTGATGCGCCGCTATGCCCGGCTCGCCGAGGCGGTAGCCGCCGGCGCGGAGAACGCCGCCGCGGAAGGGGCGGCGCCGGTCCAGCCTGCACCCGCCGTACCCGCCACGGAGCCATCCCGTGCCGCGAACAAGTCGGCCCGCCTGCCCGACCTCGTGCTCGTGGACGGTGGCCGCGGCCAGGTGGCGGTGGCGCGCGAGGTGTTCGAGGAGATCGGTCTCGACATCGGCCTCATCACCGGCGTCGAGAAGGGCGAGGGGCGCAAGGTCGGCCTGGAGGAACTGGTCTTCGCCGATGGCCGCGCCAAGGTGGCGCTTGGGCACGATTCGGCGGCGCTCATGCTCGTGGCGCAGATCCGCGACGAGGCGCACCGCTTCGCCATCACCGGCATGCGCGCCCGCCGCGCCAGCGTGCGCACCGGCGGCAGCCGCCTCGAGGAGATCCCGGGCGTCGGCCCGCGCAAGCGCGCGCGACTGCTGCAGCGCTTCGGCGGCGTGCGCGGCGTGGTCAACGCCGGCGTCGACGACCTGGCCAGCGTCGAGGGCATCTCGCGCGAACTGGCCGAGGAGATCTACCGCGCGCTGCATTGAGAGGCCGCGCCGGGCGCAGGCCCGGCCGTTGCGGCGAGAATGTCCCCGGTCCGACCGAGATGCCACGACCGGCCCTTCACGATCGATCTGCCCCGACCGACCGCCCGAACCCCATGTTCCTCACTGTCCCCACGCTGCTGACCTGGGCGCGCATTGCCGCGATTCCGCTCATCGTGGGTGTGTTCTACCTGCCTTGGCCTGCCGAACTGCGCAACCTGATCGCCACGGTGCTGTTCGTGCTGTTCGCGCTCACCGACTGGCTCGACGGCTACCTGGCCCGCAAGCTCAACCAGACCTCGTCGTTCGGAGCCTTCCTCGACCCGGTGGCCGACAAGTTCCTCGTCTGTGCCTGCGTGCTCGTGCTCGTGCACCTGAAGCGCGCCGACGTGTTCGTCGCCCTCATCATCATCGGCCGCGAGATCGCCATCTCGGCGCTGCGCGAGTGGATGGCGCACATCGGCGCCAGCCGCAGCGTCGCCGTGCACATGGTCGGCAAGGCGAAGACGGTCGTGCAGATGGTGGCGATCCCCTTCCTGCTGTACGACGGCGCGCTCTTCGGCGTCATCGACACGCGGCTGTGGGGCACGGCGCTGATCTGGGTCGCGGCCGTGCTGACCATCTGGTCGATGGTCTACTACCTGCGCCGCGCGATCCCCGAGATCCGCGCCAAGGCGAAGTAGGCCGCCGCGCATTGGTCCCCTACCGATGACCGGCGCCTCCTGGCGCCGCCCTCCGGCGTACGAGGGCGCCTGGCTGGCCGCCATGCCTGCGGTCTTCGTGCTCATCTGGAGCACGGGCTTCGTCGTCGCACGCTACGGCATGCCGCACGCCGGGCCGATGTGGTTCCTGGCCTGGCGCTACGTGCTCTCGATCGGCGCGTTCCTGGTCTGGATCGCCATCGTGCGCGCGGCCTGGCCGCGCGGCCGCGCGCAGTGGCTGCACCTGGCCGTCACCGGCGTGCTGATGCACGCGCTCTACCTGGGCGGCATCTGGGGTGCGGTGCGCTCCGGCATCGGCGCCGGCACGTCGGCCCTGGTGGTGGGGCTGCAGCCCGTGCTCACGGCCATCTGGGTGAGCGCGGTACAGGGCAATGAGCATCGTGTCGCGCCGCGGCAGTGGTTTGGCCTCGCCCTCGGCCTCGCCGGCCTCACGCTGGTCGTGTGGCGCAAGCTCGGCGCGGGCGAGGTGACGGCGTTCAACCTCGTGCTGTGCCTCATGGCCCTGCTGGCCATCACCACCGGCACGCTGTACCAGAAGCGTTTCGTCGAGCCCTGCGACGTGCGCACGGCCAACACGGTGCAACTGCTCGCCGCGCTGCTGGTGACGGCGCCGCTGGCCTGGCTGGAGGATGCGCCTTTCGCCTGGCACCCCGAGCTGATCGGCGCGATGGCCTGGTCGGTGCTCGGCCTCACACTGGGCGGCAGCTCGTTGCTCTTCCTGCTCATCCAGCGCGGCGCGGCCACGCGCGTGACGAGTCTGCTCTACCTCGTGCCGCCTTGCACCGCCTTGATGGCGTGGCTGCTGTTCGACGAGGCGCTCGGCGCGCTGGTGCTCGCGGGGCTCGCGCTCACCGCGAGCGGAGTGTGGCTCGTGGTGCGCAGCCCCGGGCCGGGTTTGGGCGGTGCGGGTCGTGCGCGCGAGGTGTCCTCACGCAGGCTGTAACACGAGCCCGCCGTACGGCGTAACACCAGCCCGCCGTACGGCTGGGTGCGTGCCTTGTCAACGGTGGAATCACGCGCG
This sequence comes from Rubrivivax sp., assembly GCA_016790435.1. GTDB lineage: Bacteria > Pseudomonadota > Gammaproteobacteria > Burkholderiales > Burkholderiaceae_C > Rubrivivax. Next base: position 9,560 of record JAEUPE010000142.1, read on the forward strand.
CGGCGCGCCTCTTGCATGCTCACAAGCGAGCTCGGCCGAGGCCTAGAATCCCGCCTCTCGCCGATGGGCATGATCTGGCCACCGCACCTCAGCATCGGATCAACTTCAGAGGAGGAAGCGAAGTGAACAAGAGTGAATTGATCGAACACATCGCCACGCAGGCCGACCTGTCCAAGGCCGCTGCGGGTCGCGCGCTGGACGCCCTCACCGGGGCGGTGCGCACGGCCCTGAAGAAGGGCAGTTCGGTCACCATCACCGGCTTCGGCACCTTCGCAGTCACCAAGCGGGCCGCGCGCACCGGGCGCAATCCGCGCACCGGCGCCGCCATCAAGATCAAGGCCGCCAAGGTGCCCAAGTTCAAGCCCGGCAAGGCGCTGCGCGACGCGCTGTGATCTCCGAGCCGGTGCTGGTCGCGCGCCCGCGCGGCCGGCCACCGGAGCGGGTGCTTAGCTCAGTTGGTAGAGCGGCGCCCTTACAAGGCGTAGGTCGGCGGTTCGAGACCGTCAGCACCCACCACGAAGCCCGGCGGCCCATTCGCTAGAATCCCGCCCCGCAAGAAGAAGAGCGAACCGCGGTTCGCTCTTCTTTCTTTTGCCCCTCTCTTGTCGCCCGATCTTTCCGGCCCTGCCGGCGGCCAGCGCAGACGGCGCAGCCCGAAGGAACCGCCATGTTCGAATTCATACGCACGCACTCGCGCCTGACGCTGGGCTTCCTGCTGCTGCTCATCATTCCATCGTTCGTGGTCTTCGGCATCGAGGGCTATTCGCGCTTCAACGATGCAGGCAACGAGGCGGTGGCGCGCGTGGCGGGGCAGAACGTGACGCGCGGCGAGTGGGAGCAGGCGCACGACCGGCTCATCGACCGTGCCCGCCGCCAGGGCGCCGAGGCGGCCGAGCCGCTGAAGACCGAGCAGGCGCGCATGGACACGCTCGAGAGCCTGCTGCGCGAGCGCGTGCTGATGGCCGCGGCCACCGACCAGCACCTCTTTCCGCCCGTGCCGCGGCTGGCGAGATTGTTCGATGCCGACCCGCAATACGCCGGCCTGCGTGGCCCCGACGGCAAGCTGAGCCGCGAACTGCTGGCGCAACTGGGCATGACGCCAGAGATGTTCGACCAGCGCATTCGCCAGGACTACGGCATGCGCCAAGTGCTGGCCGGCGTGGCCGGATCGGGCTTCGCGCCCGCATCGACGGCGGGCCAGTCGCTCGACGCCTTGCTGCAGCGGCGCGAGATCCAGGTGCAGCGCTTCGACCCTGTCGCCTACCGTTCGAAGGTCAACCCGACGGAAGCCGAGCTGGAGGCCTTCTACAAGGCCAACGAGGCGCTGTTCCGCACGCCCGAGCAGGCGCAGATCGAATACGTCGTGCTCGATGCCGAAGTGCTCTCCCGCGGCCTCTCGCTCGGCGACGACGAACTGCGCAAGTTCTACGCCGACAACGTCGCGCGCTTCACCGAGCCCGAGGAGCGCCGCGCGAGCCACATCCTCATCCAGGCCGAGGCGTCGGCCTCTGCCGAGCAGAAGGCGGCGGCCAAGGCCAAGGCGACGGCGCTCTTTGAGCAGGCGAAGGCGAAGCCCTCCTCATTCGCCGAACTGGCGAAGAAGAACTCGCAGGACACGGTCTCGGCGCCGCTCGGCGGCGACCTCGAGTTCTCGCGTCGCGGCTCGATGGCGAGCAAGGCGCTCGACGATGCCGTCTTCTCGCTCGAGCCGGGCCAGGTGGGTGGGCCGGTGGAGAGCGAGTTCGGCTACCACGTCATCGTCGTCACGGCCGTGCGCGGCGGCAAGGCGCGGCCGTTCGACGATGCGAAAGCCGAGATCCAGGCCGAACTGCGCAAGAGCCGGGTGGCCAAGGAGTGGCCGGCCGCGGCCGAGCAGTTCACCAACATGGCCTACGAGCAGCCGGACAGCCTCAAGCCGCTCGTCGACAAGTTCAAGCTCGACAAGAAGACGGCGACGGTGGCGCGCGCTCCGGCGCCGGGGGCCAGCGGCGCACTGGCTTCGGCCAAGCTGCTGACGTCGGTCTTCTCCAATGACGCCGTGCGCGACAAGCGCAACACCGACGCCGTCGAGATCGGACCGAACCAGCTCGCCGCGGCCCGCGTCGTGCAACACCAGCCGGCGCGCGTGTTGCCTCTGGCCGAGGTGCGCGACGCCGTGCGCGAGCGCGTCATCGCCGATCAGTCGGCGGCCTTGGCGCGCAAGGAGGGCGAGGCGCAGCTGGCCGCGGTGCGTGCCGCGCCCACCGAGCCGCTCGGCGAAACGCTGACCGTCTCTCGCATGCAGGCGCGCGTGGTGCCGCCGGCACTGCTCGAGGCGGCGATGCGTGCCGACTCGACCCAGCTGCCGCAGGTGCGCGGCGTCGACCTGGGCAGCGCCGGTTATGCCGTGATGCGCGTGAGCAAGGTACTGCCTCGGGAACTGCCGCCCGGCGTCACGCCGGGTGGCCCGGACCCACTGCGCGACCAGTATGCGCAGGCCTTTGCCATGGCCGAGACCGACGCCTACCTAGGCTCGCTGAAGAAGCGCTACAAGGCCGAGGTCAAGCCCGCCGCCAAGGCGGCCGCAGCGGCCACGGCCGCGTCGTCCGCGGGGTTCTGAGCGCGCGCTGCTCAAGGCCTCGCGGGGGAGCCGCCCGCTATACTTCGGTCCCTCGACGGTGGCTGTAGCTCAGTTGGTAGAGTCCCAGATTGTGATTCTGGTCGTCGTGGGTTCGAGTCCCATCAGCCACCCCACCTAAGCGCTTCACCTGGTCCCACTCAGGACCAAACTCCTCGGAAAATCAACGACT
>JAEUPE010000144.1 GCA_016790435.1 Rubrivivax sp.
GACGGTGTCGTTCCTCTTCGTGCAGAGCCGCCTCATCGAGACCACGCTCTTCCCCTACGCCATCCTGCTGCAGGTGACGCCCATCGTCGCCGTGGCGCCGCTCATCATCATCTGGGTGAAGAACCCGACGGCGGCGATGACGGTGTGCGCGGCGCTGGTGGCGCTGTTTCCGATCATCGCCAACACCACGCTGGGCTTGCGCAGCGTCGACCCCGACCTGCAGGCCTACTTCAAGATGAACGGCGCCACGCGCTGGCAGACGCTGCGGCGGCTGCGCATCCCGAGCGCGCTGCCGTACTTCTTCGGCGGCCTGCGCATCAGCAGCGGCCTGGCGCTCATCGGTGCCGTGGTGGCCGAGTTCGTGGCCGGCACCGGCGGCACCGGCGCGGGGCTCGCCTACCAGGTGCTGCAGGCGGGATTCATGCTCGACATCCCGCGCATGTTCGCGGCGCTGCTGCTCATCTCTCTCACGGGCGTGGCGCTCTTCGTCGTCATGGCCTGGCTGACGCGGCGCTACATCGGCCGCTGGCATGCCAGCGAAACGTCCCGGGACTGATTTCCCAGGGACAGATCCCTCAGTGACTGATGATCGCGGCCGTGCCCCACGACGTTGAATCGCTGCGCGCCGCCCTGCCGGCGCTCGACTGGACCACCGACGCCGGGCGCCTGGCGCTGCTGTCGCGCGACTTCTCGTGGTTCAGCCCGATCCTGAAGGCCGAGCTCGAGGGCAAGGTGGCCGACATCGCCGTTCGGCCGCGCGACGAGGCCGAGTTGCGGCAGCTCGTCGGCGAGTGCGCGCGCCGCGCCATGCCGCTCACGCCACGCGGTGCGGCCACCGGCAACTACGGCCAGTGCACGCCGCTGCAGGGTGGCGTGCTGGTGGACATGGGCGGCCTCAACCGCGTGGTCTGGCAGCGCGGCGGCGTCGTGCGCGCGCAGGCCGGCATCCGCCTTGCGGAACTGGAGCGCAGCTTGCGGGAGCACGGCTTCGAGCTGCGCACCATGCCTTCCACCTTCCGCGTTGCCACGCTCGGCGGCCTCTTCGCCGGCGGCTTCGGCGGCGTGGGCTCCATCACCTACGGCCCCATCGCCGCGCCGGGCAACGTGCTCGGCGCGAGTGCCCTGCCGGTGGTGCCGGAGCCGGTGCCGGTGGAGCTGCGCGGCGCCGATGCCCTGGCGCTGCACCACACCTGGGGCACCACGGGCCTGCTGCTCGAGGTGGAGCTGGCGCTGGCGCCGGCGCAGAGCTGGATCGAGCTCGTGGTGGTGTTCGACGGCAGCTTCGATGCCGCGCTCGACTTCGGCGATGCACTCGCAGCGGCGCCGGGCTGCCCCAAGCGCAACGTGGCCGCGCTGGCGTGGCCCGTGCCCCGCTTCATCGCCAAGTGGGAACATGCTTTCCCGCCCGGCCACGACGCCGTGCTCGCTGTGGTGGCCGAGAGCGCCGAGCCGGCGGTGCGCGAGTTGGCCGCGCGCTTCGGCGGCCGCGTCACCCACCGCGCCGAGAGCATCGAGGCGCAACGCCGCAACCAGACCATCCTCGAGATGTGCTGGAACCACAGCACGCTGCACGCGCTGAAGGCCGACCCCGGGCGCACCTACCTGCAGTGCAGCTTCACGGCCGGCAAACACCTCGCGCAGGTGAGGGCGGTGCACCAGCGCTTCGGCAGCCCGAACGCCGACGCCAGGACCGAAGCCGAGGTGCTGATGCACGTGGAATTCATCCGCAGCCTCGACGGCCCGCTCATCGCCACCGCGCTGCCGCTGGTGCGGTACACCGGCGAGGCGCGACTGCAGGAAATCATCGACGGCTATCGCGCGCTCGGCGTGCGCGTGAACAATCCCCACCACAAACACGTCGAGGACGGCCGGTTCGGTGGCACCCTTCCGCCTGCAGCCGCGGCAGCCAAGCGGCGCCTCGACCCGATGAACCTTCTGAACCCGGGCAAACTACGGGTCTGGCCGCTGCCGGACCAGCCGCCGCAGGGCTGAATTCGGCCGAGCCTGGGCCGGCACGGACCGAAGCCACCCGGTCCGGTGTCCGGAACGAGCCCGAATCGACGCACCGCGAGACAAAGCCATGGACCCCACCGTTCTTGCCATCTTCGGCCCGCGCCCACCGGAGGCGCCCGCCTTCCCCATCGTGCTCGATTCGCCGCACTCGGGCTTCCGCATGCCGCCCGACTTCGGCGCCGTGGCCTCGGTGCAGGACCTGCGCGACGGCGAGGACGCCTTCATCGACGAGATGTACCTGCCGGCGGCCAAGATGGGCATCCCGCTGCTCACGGCGCAGTTCCCGCGCACCTACATCGATCCCAACCGGCACACCGCCGACATCGACCCGCACCTGATGGCCGAACCCTGGCCGCACAAGACCATGGACAGCGGCAAGGCCGCCATCGGCAAGGCGCTGGTGTGGCGCACGCTCGACAAGGGCAAGCCCATCTACAACCGCAAGCTCGGCGTGGCCGAGGTGATGGGCCGCATCGAGCGCTACCACCAGCCCTACCACGACGCGCTGTGGGAGCTGATGGCCAACGCGCACACGCGCTTCGGCGTCGTGTACCACATCAACTGCCACTCGATGGGGCCGAACACCAGCGCCGACATCGAGGGCGTCGAGGGCCAGCCGCGGCCCGACTTCGTGCTCGGCGACCGCGACGGCACCACCTGCGAGCCGGCGTTCACCAACTACATCGCCAAGTTCCTGCAGGGCCTGGGCTACACCGTGGCCATCAACGCGCCGTTCAAGGGCGTGGAGCTGGTGCGCGCCTTCAGCGACCCCTCGGCCGGCCGGCACAGCCTGCAGCTGGAGATCAACAAGCGGCTGTACATGCACACCGACCGCATCGAGAAGCACGAGGGCTTTGCCAAGCTGCAAGGGCAGCTGATGCAGCTGATGCACGTGCTGGGCGAGCGCTTCGGCTACGCGCAGACGATGATCCGCCCCCGCCGCAGCTGACCGCCTGAACGCCGTCCCGGCACAGACCACGAGGCCCGATGCCGTGCCCGAGAAGAAGAACGGCGCGCGCAAGCCGCCCATCGAACTGAAGCCGCCGGTCATCGAGCGCTGGCGCGAGGGCGGCACGGGGGTCGACTTCGTGCACGCGTGGGACTCCGGCAAGCCCGGCCCGCGCGTGATGATCCAGGCGCTGACGCATGGCAACGAGATCTGCGGTGCCATCGCGCTCGACTGGCTGCTCGATCACATCGCCACGACGGGCTTTCGCCCGGCGTGCGGCCGGCTGATCCTGGCCTTTGCCAACGTCGCCGCCTTCCAGCGCTTCGACGCCACGCACCCCTTCGCCAGCCGCTGCATTGACGAGGACCTCAACCGCGTCTGGGCCGACGAGGTGCTGCTCGGCGCGCGCGACTCCGCCGAGTTGCGCCGCGCGCGCGAGTTGCGGCCGTTCGTCGATGCCAGCGAGTTCCTGCTCGACATCCACTCGATGAGCGAGCCCTGCGCGCCGCTGATGGTGTGCGGCACGCAGGACAAGAACGCCGACTACGCACGCGCGCTCGGCGTGCCCGAGATCCTGCTCATCGACACCGGCCACCCAGCCGGTCTGCGCATGGTGGAGCGCGGCGGCTTCGGCGACCCGCATGCGCCGCATCGCGCCCTGCTCATCGAGTGCGGCCAGCACTGGGAGAGCGCAGCGGCCGAGGTGGCCATCGACGCCACGGTGCGCTTCCTCGGCCTCACCGGCCTGGCCGACGCGGCGTGGGTGCAGGCGCATGTGCGCCTGCCGCTGCCGAAGAAGCAGAAGCTCGTGCGCGTGACCGAGCCGGTGGTCGCCAAGAGCAGCAACTTTCGCTTCCTCGTGCCCACGGTAGGGCTCGCTGTGATCGCCAAGGCGGGCACGCCCATCGCCCAGGATGGCGAGCATGTGTTCGTCACGCCCTATGACGAGACGGTGCTCGTGATGCCGGGCACCAACAACCTCAAGCCGGGTGGCACCGCGGTGCGGCTGGGGCGCTTCGAGACGTAGTCCTGCGCTGGTCGAGCGCCAGGCCGCGGCCACGTCGTGTGGCTTGGTCGGGCCGCTCGGGCTGGCTGTTCAGGTCTTCTCGCGGTCGTAGTACTCGACCGTGTTCTCGGCGCGGAACAGCTTGCGCAGGCGGCTCTGGCCCTGCCCGCCCGCCGAGACGAGCACCTTCTGCGAGTCGGGGTACTCGCAGGCCTCGATGTCCACCATCGTCGAGATCGCCAGGTAGCGCATCGGTGTCGTGCCGGTGTTGATGATCTGGTGCGCCACCTCCGGTCCGCCGGTGGGGCAGGCCACCACGTCGTGCGCGCGCAGCGGGTAGCGCTCGCTGCCGAAGCGCAGTTCGCCCTCGCCCTCGAGGATGAAGAACATCTCCTCTTCGCCGCGGTGGTTGTGGAAGGGGCACTGAGCCTTGCCCGGCGGCAGCACCGTCAGGTTGTAGCCCAGGTCGCGCGCCCCGATGTGGCTGCCGATGCTGGCGCGCCGCGACGTATAGAGGCCGTTGTCCTCGACATCGTCGAAGACGACGTCGGCGAGATTCATGATCGGTTTCACCATGGCTGTCTGCTCCTCTGCGTGGCCGCCTCCACTCAGCTCTCGTTGTGCGCCACGTGGATGCGCCGGCGGGTCCGCGACCGCACGTCGTAGATGTTGAAGTCGTTCATCGTCCGGCCGTAGAGGTGCAGGCTGACCGCCCGCGGCCGCTCGTCGGGAACGCCGGTGACATGGATGTGGTCGGGGTTCGGCACGAAGCTCGTCACCGCGCCGTGCCGCAACAGGACCGTGCCGCCCCGGGCGAGGTCGATCTGCTCGTCGGTGCCGCGGTCCGGTGACAGCCGGACGTAGCTGCGCTCCTCCAGCACGCCCTCGACCACACCCACGACACCCCAGCTGCCGTGATCGTGCACCGGCGTCCACTGCCCGGGCAGCCAGACGATCGAGTACAGCGACAGGCTGGCGTCCGGTGCGTCGTAGATCAGGTTGCGCGTGTATCCCTGTACGCTGCTTCGATAGTGCGATGGTTCCAGGAACGTCCCGGCCTGGTCGATGAGGTCCAGCATCAGCGGCGCGAGAGCCAGGACGCAGTCGGCCGGATCGGCCTGCCGGCGGCTGCGAACCGTGGTCTCGGCGATGAATGCCTCGAGGGCGGTTGGCGTCATCGGCGGATTGTGCCGCTGGCTCGCTGCACTTCCGACGATCCGCGCACCGGATCGTGGTCGGCGGGCGGTGGTGGTGAAGTCGGGCGAACGCACCTGCCCGGCCGTGCCAAGCCGCAATCCTTGCAACAGGCCCTCGGTTCACGCGGGGACTCCTCATCCGCAGGCGTACCATCGTTCCGGTCCTTGTCGTGCCGCGAATCCCCACTCTCATGACCTCGAGCCTCCGCCTGCCTCATCGCGTTCTCCTGGCTTTCGTCAGCGCCGGGCTTGCCTTGGCGCTCAGTTCTGGCACGCAGGCGCAGCCGACGGTGGAGGCAGCTGCATCCGCACCTCCCATGCGCGCCGACAACGCCCGCGCGCTCGAGCGTTGCGAGGCGAGCGTCGTGGAAACGCTGCGCAAGAACCGCGGCCCCGATGCGCAGGATGTGCAGTTCGTGCCTGCGCAGCGCGTGGTGGCGGCGGCCGAAGACGGCGAGATCAGCGTCAAGGGCGCTGGCCGCTACCGCGGCCGCGGCGCTGGCAACAGTTTCAGCTTCAGCTGCTCGTTCAGCACGAAGACCGGCCTCACCTCGGGCGTGGTGCTGCGCGAGGCCGGCGGAGGCCCGGGGGGGCGCGCCGAGGCGGCGTGGAACCCCGATCTGAGTCGCATCTCGCCCGAGGCTTGCGAGAGTGCCGTGGCGCAACTGCTGAAGCGCAAGCATCCGCGCGTGGCGCAGATCGCCATGGAACCCGACACGCGCCGCCTGCAGCCGGGCGCGGATGGCCACGTGGTGTTGATCGGCCAGGGCGCCGTGCAGCGCGCGCCGGGCATGAACGCCGTGCCGTTCAGTTACTCCTGTGAGGTCGACCCGCGCAACGGCCGCGTGCTCGAGGTGAACTCGAGCGTGTAGGCGCGCCCGCGGTCGGCGCCGCAGCGAGGCGGTCAGGCCGCGTTCGCGAGCGCGTGCAGCTTGAGCGTCGTCGCCCAGTTGCGCGTCGTCACCGCGCGCCCCATCTTGCCGAGCAGCGCCTCGCCGGCCTGGCTCTCGAGGATGCCGCCGGCGCAGTGCAGGTAGGCCGCGTGCGGGCCGATGACGAACTGCTCTGGCGGCCGCACCAGCGCCGCCACGGGCGCGAGGCCGGCCAGCACCGCGGCATCCGGCGCAAAGGTCACCAGCAGGCGCGAGGCGTCGAAGCCCGGTTGCGCTGTCGCCTCGTGGGCCAGAGTGTTTCCGGCGACGATGGCTTCCAGCTCCCGGGCCGACTTCACGATCACTGGCACCTCCACCTTCAGCCGCGTGGCCAGGCCCTGGGCGATGGCCGCGGCATGTTTCCGCGCCGCACTGGCGCCGCCGCCGGTGGCGTGGAACACGGCGTTGCCGCTGTTGAGAATCGTCGCCACGCGCGTGTAGCCGAGCTCGACCATGAGCGAGCGCCAGTCGGCCATCGGCACACGTTTGGCGCCGCCGACATTGACGCCGCGCAGCAGGGCGATGAAGACAGGCATGGCCTTGCTCCGAATGCGCGGCCTCAGCCAAGAAGCAGGCGCGCCGCCCAATGGGCCGCAATGCCCATCTGCACCGCGAAGGCCGTGAAGCGCAGCGTCACCGCTGTCGGCGAGGTCGAAGCGAGGTGGATGGCCGACTGCCCCACGCGCGCACCCAGCAGCACGAAGGCCAACGGGTCGGTGACGGCGGTGCGACCCGCGAGGGCGGCCACGATGAGCAGGCCGCCGAAGATCGGCAGCCCCTCCACGCAGTTGGCGTGCGCGCGCGCCAGCCGCTGCATGAACGGGCCCAGGTTTGCGTTGTCGGGCACGAAGCCGTTGGCCGGGATCTCGCGCGCCAGGACGAGCTTGGCGCGGATGACTTCCATCAGCACGAGCAGGGCCAGGGCCCAGGCGATGAAGCCGGCGAGGGCGGTGAGGGTGGGGTTCACGGCATCGGTCTCCGGGCGTGCATGGCGTGCGTGCGCCGTCGCGGGTGGTGGGTGGGCGGCGTCACCGCCACGGTCCTCGGTCTCGCCGGTTCCGGTTCGCTCGGGCGGCGCTCACAGGTCCGGCGCGTAGCGCTTCTCCATCGCCTCGCGCGTCTCGGGCGCGACGTGGATCCCGGTCTGGTCGCTGATCATCCGGCCGGCTGTCGGCAGCACCGAGCGATCGACGCGGGCCGACTCGGACCAGAGCCTGGAACGCAGGAAGGCCTTGGCGCAGTGCAGGTACGCGGCCGTCACCGAGACGCGCACGACCAGCCTGGGCGCGCGGCGCTCGTTGGTGCAGGCGGCGATCTCTTCAGCGGAGGTGGAGAGCACCGCCGTGCCGTTGACTCGCAGCGTCTCGTCGAAGCCCGGGATGAGGAAGAGCAGGCCCACCTGGCCCGTGGCGACGATGTTCTCGAACGAATCGAGCCGGTTGTTGCCCGGCGCGTCCGGAATCAGCAACTGCCCCTGCGCCGTCACCTTGACGAAGCCCGGGTCGCCGCCGCGCGGCGAGGCGTCGAGCTGGTGCTCGCGGCTGCCGGTGGAGAGGATGAGGAACGGCGAGAGGGCGATGAAGCTGCGGCAGTGCCCGTCCAGCGTCGCGATCTCCTTCTTCACGGCGCGCTCCTGCGGCGCGGCGTAGAGCTGGCGAAGGTCTTCGAGCGATCGGATGTCCATGCGGCTGGGTGAGGTTGGATGGAAGGGCGGGGCGGCAGGGGGTGAGGTTCAGGTCTCGGCATCGACCACGTTCTCGAGCACGATCTCGGCGCTGAAGAGCTCGACCGCCGTGCGCGCGATGCGTGAGGTCTCGTGGTACGCGTAGGCACCCACGCCGACGGCACCCGCCACCGGCAGCCAACGCGCCACGCCCTTGCCGACCACGCGCTGGGTGAGGCGCAAGGCGAGCCGGCGCGCGATGTGCTGGATGAGTTGCGCCGAGGCCTTGCGGACGACGAAGCGCTCGCCGACGCGTGCCACCAGGTCGCGCAAGGCGTGCAGCGCGCTGTGCTTGAACAGACAGTACAGCACCTGCTCCTGCGTGAGGCCGGACTTCTTGCCGTAGAGGGCGGCGATGTCGGCCACGAGCTGGATCTGGATCCGCCAGACGGCGCGCAGTTCGGGCAGCAGCGTCAGCCAGCCCAAGGGGCCCGTGGGCAGGGCCAGCGAGCCCGCGGTCAGCGCCGCCTTGAGCGCGGCCTTGCGGGCGAGGTGCTGTGCCTCCTCTTCGGGCCGGGCACTGCGCCGCACGCGTGCGGTGGGGATGCGGCTGACGAGATCGACCAGCGCCGGTGAAAGCAGGTCGGTCGCCGGCGAAGGGTCGTTCGGGTCACTCGGCGGCATCGGCGGGCTCGGGCTGCAGTGAGCGAGAAGGCAATCGGCGGGGCGGGATCGAGGCTGGCTCTCGCCGGCAAGCATACCCATGGGCGAGGTCGCGTGCCGGTCGCTTCACGAGGGTTGAGCCGGCTCAACCGCGCACGGCCGGCGTCGCGGTGTCATCGTTGCATGTCTCGCTGCCGTCGTCGCACTGCGGCCGTGCTGGCCGGCTCGTGTTTCCTGGCGCCTTGGGTGCTGAGCGCCAGCGCGGCACTGGCGCCGGCGGCGCGAGCCGCGCCGGCTTCGCCAGCGGCGCCGCCGCTGGAGCTGCAGGTGACACCCGACCGCCAGTTCGCGGTCTACCAGCCGCCGGGCTGGCAGGTGCGCTCCACCGGCGGGGCGGGTGAGCGCCACCTCACTGCGCAGGCACCCGGCGCGCATGCCCTCGTGCGGGTCAGCCTGGGCCCGATGGCGGCCAGCGAGCGCGACGCCGTGCAGGCCGCAGTGGCCACACTGCTGCGCCGGTCGCTCCCGGGGTTGCGGGTGACCTCGGCCCGCGCCAGCGCGGACCGCCGCCGCAGCGTCGTCGACTTCGAGTTCGCGGCCGCAGACCGCACGCCGATGCGTGCGCGGCAGTATGTGCTGCTCGACAGCACCGGACTGCGCATCTATGCCTACGAAGCCGAGGCCGCGCGTTTCGCCGCGCTGCAGCCGGCGCTGGTGTCGGTGCTCGCGAACGTGACGCCCCTGGATGCGCAGCGCTTCCCGGTTCCCGCGAACCCGGTCCAGCGCGGCACGCATGTGCCCGCGCGCTACGACCTCCAGCCGCGCCGTCTGCCCGACGGCACGGCCACGCTGCACCTGCCTGCCTCGTGGCAGCTCAGCGGCGCCAAGGGCCGAGCGCTGGCAGCGAGTCGCGACGGGGGTGCCGGCTTTGCGTTCAGCACCGCCGAGTTCTGGGGGGCCTCGAACCTGCCGCACTTCGACGCCTCGCGTCTGCCGGGCGTGATGCACCTGCGCTACTCCACCCCGCTCGAGGGCCTGCTCGCGCTGATGAAGCAGGTCGGCTCGCGCGACTTCGCCGTGCTCGAGCGCGCGCCCGACGCGGCCCGCGCCGCCGCCGCGAGCGCCGAGGTGCGCCGGCGCGTCGACGCCGAACACGTGCTGATCGAGTACACCAACGCGCAGGGCCTGCGCTGCAAGGGCTACTTCGAGGTCATGGCATTCACGCCGCTGCCCTCGGGGCAGTGGAGCATCCTCTACTTCGGGGTCTGGGCGCCGCACGCCGAGTTCGAGCGCCACCTGCCCGGCCTGGCCGCGGTGGCATCGAGCTACCGCGTCGACGAGCGCTGGGCGGCCGACCACGTGGCGCGAGGCATCGAAAACCTGCGCCGCCAGGTGGCCCGCACGTCGCAGATGATGGCCGACAGCGCCCGCGCTGCGCGCGAGGCGCTCACGGCGGCCTTCGAGGAACGCGCGCGCAGCAGCGACTACATCGACTTCCGCCGCACGCAGGTGATCCGGGGCGAGCAGGAATGGGTGTCGGCCGCCGAGGGCGGGGCGCTGTACCGCTCCGACCACTGGGGCTTGAGCCGCGAGGGGCAGACAGTGATCGAAGGCCAGCCGTACAACGTCTACAACCACGAGGGCCGCAACCCGCGCACCGGCGAGCAGATGACGCCGGTGGATGCCTCACGCGAGGTGTACGAGCGCGTGCACGGACGGCGCTGAGCGAAGCCGAGCGGCATTGAGTTGCATTGAGCGGCGTTCAGCGGCACCGGCGCCCGCAGCGCCACCGGCGGCTCCTCAGGTGGCGACCTTCGCTGCGGCCACCATCGAGCGCGCATCGTCGACGCGTGCCATGCGCACCTGGGTGCCGTAGCTGGCGTTGCGCTGTTGCAGGTCGCGCGCCTCGGCCAACAGGGTGGCGGCGTCGGCGATCGCAGGCCCGTGCCGCTGCAGGGTGTGCACGGCCAGGTCCATCAGCTTGGCGTTCAGCGTGCGCCGCGCCTGCGCCAGCAGCGCCACGGCGGCGTCGCGCGGCCTGCGCTCAAGCGTGAGCGAGACGGCCTGCGCGCTCGCAGCGCCGATGCCGGCATAGGCGGCGCGGATGCGCTCGACGACGGCGAAGTTGCCCCGCAGCGCCCCGCACAGCAGCTCGCAGGTGGTGTGCGAGACCGCAAAGCGCTCGGCCAGTTGCACCACGTGGTCGTGCAGGTCGGCCAGGTGCAGTTCGACGCGGTCGATGCGCGAGAGCACCATCAGCAGGTTGCAGGCTGCCTCGAACTCGAAGTCGGGCGCCATGCCCTCGGCCAGCAGCGCGCGCAGGCTGGCGATGGCCGCCGGCACGCGGCGCTCCATCAGCGCCACCAGGATGCCGATGGTGGCCTCGAAGCGGCGCAGGCGGGGGCTCTGCGGCGCGTTGGCGCGCAGCCGCGTCATGCTGTGCGCCGTGAGCGCGAGGGCACGCCGGTCCTGGCGGTCGAACTGCAGCGCCGCCTGGAGCACCAGACCCTGCAGGTCGAAGACACGCGAGTTCAGGCCCAGGCGCGCGGCGGCGTCGAGGTGCACGAGCGTCTCGCGCGGGTCGCCGTAGTAGAAGTGCAGCAGCCCGAGCTTGACGCGCCGGCCGACGCAGTTGGGCGTGAGCGCCGTGGCGCGGCCGAGTGCCTCGATGGCCTGCGCCGGCTTTCCCTCGTCGAGCAGCACGCGGCCCATCACGTCGTAGGCGTCGGCATAACCCGGGTGGTCGCCGAGCAGGCTCTCGAGCGTGCGCCGGGCCTGGAACACGGCACCCGCCTCGACATGCGCGCGCGCCAGCCCGAGCCGGGCCCAGGGCAGTGCGCCGGCGCGCAGGATGGTCTCGAGCATCTGCACCGCGTCGGCCGGGCGGCCGAGACGCAGGTAGAGCTCGGCGGCGATGCGCGCCGCCGGCAGCCAGGCCGGCCCGTGCGCCTCGCTGCGCTGGCGCGCGAGTTCGGCGGCGGCCTCGAAGCGCTCGGCCTCGACGAGCGCGATGACGTCGGCGAGCGCGCGCTTGCGCTCGCGCGCCTGCACCAGCCGGTCGCGCAGAGCCGCCTCGGTGTGCGGCTTGATCAGGTAGGCGTCGAGCGCGGCCTCGGCCGCTTCGGCCACGTGGCCGTAGTCGGCCTCGCTCGAAATCATCATGACCACCGTGCGCAGCGGCAGCAGCGCCGCCTGGCGCAGGTCGTCCATCAGCTCCTGGCCGCTCATCTGTTCGTGGTCGAAGTGGAACTCGCACAGCACGATGTCGAAGCGGCGGTGTTCGAGCAGCTTGCGCGCCTCCTGCGCGCGCGTGGCCTGCACGACGGTGCCGACGCCCGCGTCGCGCAGCATGGCCACGAGCACGCTGCGCGACGAATCGTTGCCGTCGACGACGAGCGCGACGGCCTTCTCGATGTCCGTGTCCAGGGGGCGCATGGCGGGAGCGGCAGCGCAAGGCGAAGCGCCGATTCTCGCCCCATGCCGCCCCACATGGGCGTTATGTCGGTGCGCTTCGCCTTCAGGCCGCGAGCATTGCCAGCACGGCCGCCGCCGTTTCGTCGGGCCGCTCCATCGGGAAGAGGTGCGAGCCTTCCATCCACTTCCAGCGCGGCCCGGCCAGGCGGCGCACGAAGTCCAGGCCCAGCTGCCGGTTCTCGGTCGAGCGCTTGCCGGCGATGAAGCCGACCGGGCAGCGCAGCGGGTGGCGCTTGAGCAGCGCCGGCACGTGGTGTGGCAGCGTGTTGTAGATGCGTGTCTCGATGTCGCGCTTGAACGCGAGCGTGACGCCGCTGCTGGCCGGCGCATCGGCCTCGGGCGGCGTTGCCGCCTGCTCGGGGCGCGGTTCGGGCACGAAGCCGTGGCGCAGGTAGTCCTCGAACACGCGCGGGTCCCAGCGCGCGAAGAGCGGCTTGCCGACGAAGTGCTGGCGCACCGCCTGTGGCGAGGGCCAGTGCTCGCGCCGCCGCGCCGAAGCCTTGCCCGGCCCGCCGCGGTGGATAAGGCCGCTCAGCTTGAGCAGGCCGAAGGTGGGCGCGCGCCAGCCCGAGACGATGGGCGCATCGAGCAGCACGACGCCGCTCACCAGGGCCGGCCGCCGGCTGGCGACGAGCAGGCTCATGTAGCCGCCCATCGAGTGCCCCACCAGCGCCACGGGCTGCCCGCCCGCCTCGCGCTCGATGAAGCAGATGAGCTCGTCGCGCAGGTGGCGCCAGCCGTTGGTGACGGGGTAGGCCGGGTCGTGGCCCAGCGTCTCGGGGGCCAGCACGCGCCAGCCGGCCCGGCGCCAAGCCTCGAACAGCACGCCGTAGGTGCCGGCCGGGAAGCTGTTGGCGTGGCAGAAGACAAGCGTGCGGCCGGCCTTGGTGGAGCGGGGAGCCATCGGCGAGTGCGTTCGATTGCGGGGAAGGGTCGGGCCGCAGCGAGGTGCTCGCGCCCGGACGCCGAGGAGCGCCTCTAGACGATGCGCTCGCCCGGATGCGTGATCTTGCGCATCGGCTCGTGCCGCGCGCTCTTCACCATCAACGGGTGCGTGGCGTCGCCGCCGTCCCACCGCGGGTCGTCGATGCTCTCGAACACCTCGCGCAGCCGCTGGCCCCAGGTGCCGCGGATCATCTGGAAATACGGGTTGCTCTCGTCGATGCACACGTGGTCGTCGCTCGCGAACTGGCCCTCGCGGTAGACGAGCAGGTCCAGTGGCGGGCCGACGCTGAGGTTGGACTTGAGCGTGCTGTCCATCGACACCAGCGCGCACTTGGCGGCTTCGTCCAGGCCGGTGGCGGGGGTGAGCACGCGGTCCAGGATGGGCTTGCCGTACTTGCTCTCTCCCACCTGGAAGAAGCAGGTCTCGCGTGTGGCCTCGATGAAGTTGCCGGCGCTGTAGACGAGGAACAGGCGCATCGCCTCGCCCTTGATCTGGCCGCCGAACACCATGCTGGCGTTGAAGTCGATGCCGGCCGCCTTCAGTGACGGCCCGTCCTGCTGGTGCACGCGGCGCACGGCGGCACCGAGCACGCGCGCGGCGTCGAACATGCTCGTCGCGTTCCAGATCGTGATCGGTTCCTGCCCGGGTTCGGCCGGCGCGATCTTCTCCACCTGCAGCACCTCACGCACGCTCTGGCTGATGCTCAGGTTGCCGGCCGAGAGCATCACCATGAAGCGTTCGCCGCGCTTCTCGTAGATCATCATCTTGCGGAACGTGCTGATCGCGTCCAGGCCCGCGTTGGTGCGCGAGTCGGAGAGGAAGACGAGGCCGGCGTTGAGCTTGATGCCGACGCAGTAGGTCATGGAGGGGCTTCTTCCGAATGGGTTGGGCGGCCCCCGGCATGCCAGGGCGCCTTGGATCGTCGTGTCATGTCTCCCGCCCACCACAGGCGCGGGAAAGTCCTGAGCTCCGATGCTACCGGGCCCTCGCGGCTGCGCTCGTGCCGACGCCGCGCATTTGTCGCGTTGCGTCGCCGCGCGAACGCGCCTGCGGCGTCCTGACACGGGCATGCCTCCCGTGTCGCGCCGCGCCGCGGCACGGCCATCCGTTGCTGCAGCGTTGTTGTCACTCGCTGCCTAGATTGGCCTGCATGTCAGGCCGGTACTCGTGTTGTGCCGCCGTCAACCCCACTCGCAGGAGTCCTCCAATGACGTTCCAATTGAATCCCTTGCAGGCGGCCGCTCGCGTGGCCGTGGGCGCCGGCGCCGTGGCCGGCACGCTCGCCGCGTTCAGCGTGCCGGCGCTGGCACAAGACCAGCGCATCGAGATCACCGGCTCGGCGATCCGGCGCCTCGACGCCGAAACCGCGCTGCCAGTGCAGATCCTCCGGCGGGAAGATATTGCGCGGTCGGGTGTGACCACCGTCGAGCAACTCCTGCAGTCGCTCGCGTCAGTATCGTCTCAAGGTGCCATCAGCAACGCCACTGGTGCAGGAAACTCGACCTACGGCCTGTCCTCGGTCTCGCTGCGGGGCCTCGGTGAAGACCGCACGCTGGTGCTGGTGAACGGCCGCCGGTTGGCGGCCTTCGCCGGCGGCAACGGCGCTTCGGTGAACGTCAACGCCATCCCGCTCGCGGCCGTGGAACGCGTGGAGGTGCTGAAGGACGGTGCCTCGAGCCTGTATGGCTCGGACGCCATCGCCGGCGTCGTCAACTTCATCCTGAGCAAGAACTTCCAGGGCGTCGAGCTTGCGGGCACCTACGCCCAGCCGACGCGCAGTGGTGGCGGCGACAGTCAGCGCGCCAGCATCGTCGCCGGCTTCGGGGACCGTGCGAAGGACCGATTCAACGGCACCGTGTCGCTCTCGATGCACAAGGAGGCGGCGCTGTTCGCGAAGGAACGCGAGTTCGCACGCACGGGCAATCGGCCGCCCTACCTGGCCGCCGCTGCCACCGGCCAGGGCAATATCGAAGGCGGCTACAACCCGGGCACCGGGGCGCCGTTCACGCCGGCCGCCGAGGGCACGGTGGGCAATGCGCCGGGCCGCCAGGCCGGTTTCGGCAACAGCCCGGGCACCGGCTACGGCAACCCGCTCGCGGCGTCGAACACGTGCGAGACCATCAACATGTACCTCGACCCGACGCAGACGACGAACGGGAATCCGTACTGCACGTTCGACAGCAACGGATTCGTCGGGCTGGTGCCGAAGACCGAATCCACGGCGTTCACCGGCAACTTCGTGTTCGGCCTCACCGACAGCCTCGAAGCCTTCGCCGACGTGCTGTACTCGCGCAACATCGTCACGCAGCGCTTCCAGCCAAGCCCGCTGCGGCGCAGTTTCATGATCACCGACGCGCTTTTCGGCCAGCAGGGCGTGGAGCCGGCGCTGATCATTCGACCGACCAACCCCAACTACGGCATCGCCGCGGCCTACCTGACGGCGCAGGGTGGCGCCGCAGCGGCATTGGTGGGGCAGCCGCTCGCCGTGACGGCGCGCGTGTTCGACTTCGGCGACCGCACGCAGGAAGACACGTCGACGCAGACGCGGGCCTCGGTCGGCCTGCGCGGCTCGCTCTTCGGCCAGGACTGGGAGGTCGCTGCGACGCAGAACCAGAACAAGCTCTCAGGGACGGTGCCCGACGGCTACTTCTCGCAGGTGGCGTTCGCGCGCGTGGTCAACGCGCCGGGCAGCGACTACAACCCCTGGTCGCTGACGCAGTCGGCGGCGTTCAACACCGCGCTGGCGGCCTCGGGTGCGAAGTACACCGGCTCGACGCTGGACGCCAAGTCCGAGAGCACATCACTCGACGGCCGTGTGTCCGGCGAGGTGATGACGCTGCCGGCCGGGGCGCTGCAATACGCCGCCGGCGTGCAGGCGCGCGAGGAGTCGCTGGTGACAACGCCAAGCCCGGCGCTGGCCACCGGCGACATCGCCGGCCTCGGCGGTTCGGTGCCGCCGGTGGACCGCGAGCGCAAGATCGGCTCGGTGTTCGGCGAGCTCAGCATCCCGATCCTCAAGGGGCTCGAAAGCACGCTCGCAGCGCGCTACGACAAGTACAACGACGTCGGCAGCAAGTCGACCTACAAGGCCTCGGTGCGTTACCAGCCGCTGCGCGAGGTGATGGTGCGCGGCTCGCTCGGCACCGGCTTCCGCGCCCCGACGCTGATCGACCTGTGGCAGCCGCAGGCGCTGGGCACGTCGGAGCAGTTCAACGACGACGGCCCCGGCGGCACGGGCCAGACCGACCTGCAAGTGAATTCGCTCACCGGCGGCAACCCGACGTTGAAGCCCGAGAGGTCCACGCAGTCGTCGCTTGGCGTCGTGCTGCAGCCCGCGCGTGACCTGTCGATCGGCATCGATTACTTCCAGTTCAGGGTCGAGGACATCATCGCGTTGCCGTCGGCGCAGGAAGTGGTGTCGCGTTTTCGCGCCGGTGATCCGGCCTTCGCCGGGCTGGTGACGCTGACGCCGGGCGGCAACGACATCGAGTCGATCGTGCAGGTTCTGCAGAACGTGGGCAGCGCCAAGGCGCGCGGAGTCGACCTCGACGTTTCGTACCGCATGAACCTCGGCGGCAGCAAGCTCGATCTCGGTCTCTCGGGCACCTACTTCATCCAGTTCGACCAGACGAGCCCGGGCGGCGCCGTCTCGCGCAAAGTGGGCACCACCGTCGAAGGACCCAACGGCGATCCGGTGCTGAGCACCAACGCCGCGATCGTCGATGGCGTGGTGCTGCGCTGGAAGCACTACCTCAGTGCCACGTGGTCGACCGGGGCCTGGGCGGTGACGTTCGCGCAGAACTACTACCACGGCTACCGCGACGGCAACGACCTCAACGGCAACGAGCACCGCGTGCCTGCACAGTCGATCTACGACGCGCAGGTGGCCTTCACGGGCATCAAGAACCTGAAGCTGGCGCTGGGCGCGCGCAACCTGTTCGACAAGGACCCGCCGCTGTTCATCCCCACGAGCAACCAGTTCCAGGCCGGCTACGACATCACCCAGTACGACCCGCGCGGGCGCGTGGTCTATTTGAGCGGGTCGTTCCGCTTCTAAGGCTGGCCGGTCACCCGCTGAAGCGGGTGGCGTGCTGCCAAGGAGCCGTGTCGGTCCGGCCGCGCCGCGCCGCGCCCGACACGAGGTCGGCATCCGGCCTGGCGAAGAGCGTGCCTGATCGGGCGCGTTACGCTGCCACTGCACAAGGCACGGCCAGCGCGTAGCCGCTGCCGCGCACGGCCTCGACCTGCAGCTCGTGCACGC
>JAEUPE010000167.1 GCA_016790435.1 Rubrivivax sp.
TGGCTGCGGAAGTCGGCGAGCGGGAATGGCAACTCGTCGCGCGGATCGCTGAACACCACGCGCTCGAGCAGGCCGCCCAGCGCACGCCGGCTCGCCGCGTTCGTCAGGTACGCGCCGAAATAGCCGATGGCGGCACGCATGCGGCCCGGCCGATGCAGCAGCGTCCGGCCATGGCTGGTGAACACATGCAGCCGATAGCGCGGGCTCGCCAGCACCTCTTGCGCACGCGCCCCGAGTCGCTGCGCGATTCGGGCGCCGAAGATCTCCGAGACCACCTTCGCTTCCGGCAGCTTGCCCCGGCGGTGCGGGTAGCGCTGCGTCACGTAGTCCTCGGCGAGTTGCGCCAGGGCCGCTTCGGGATCGGGCAGGCAAGCGCAAGCCATGCGCCAGGCCCCGATGCTGGCGCCCAGGAGATGCACGACCTGATTGCTCCGTGGCAGCCAGCGACCGAAGATGTACCGGTCCAGCGGATTGAGGATCAGCCCCTTGGGCCCGCCCGCCGCAGCCGGCACGACGCGGATGTCCTGCGGCCGCAGCCCGTATTCGCGCAGGTGGGCGCGTGCGCGTGGCCCGGCATAGAACTCGATGTTGCGCATGTCGGTCGGCTTGGGTGCTGAACGGGCCGGGTGCGCTAGCCGGGGCCACGCAGCTTGGAGAAAGCGGCCGCCATGGCCCCCTGCCCCGCAGCGGCCTCGGGTTGCCGCAGGCGCTCGCCGCGCTCGGCAGGACGGTACCGGTTGTCGCCGCCGGAAGTGCCTGCAGAACCACCGCCGCGTGGCGATTCGCTGCCCGGCTTCGTATCGAGCTTCATCGTCAACGCGATTCGCTTGCGCGCGTGGTCCACCTCCAGCACGCGCACCTTCACCACCTGCCCCGTCCGCACCACCTCGCGCGCGTCCTTGATGAACTTGTGGCTCATCTGGCTCACGTGCACGAGTCCATCCTGGTGCACCCCCAGGTCGACGAAGGCGCCGAACTGCGCCACGTTGCTCACCGTGCCCTCGAGCACCATGCCGGGCCGCAGGTCGGCGAGGTCGTTCACGCCTTCCTCGAAGCGCGCCACCTTGAAGTCGGGCCGCGGGTCGCGGCCCGGCTTCTCGAGCTCGGCCACGATGTCCTTGACGGTGATGGCACCGAAGCGCCCGTCGCCCACTTCGCGCGCGATGGCATCCGGCTTGAGCGTACGCAACACTTCGGCCCGCCCCATCAGCTCCTGCACCGGGCGGCCGGTCAAGGCCAGCATCTTCTCCACCACCGGATAGGTCTCCGGGTGCACGCCGGTCATGTCCAGCGGGTTGTCACCGTCGCGGATGCGCAGGAAGCCCGCGGCCTGTTCGAAGGTCTTCGGCCCGAGCCCGCTCACCTGCAGCAGCTGCTGCCGGTTGCGGAAGGCGCCATTGGCGTCGCGCCAGCGCACGATGCTCGATGCAACGCCGGCACTCAGCCCCGACACCCGCGTGAGCAGCGGCGCCGAAGCCGTGTTCAGGTCCACGCCGACGGCGTTGACACAGTCCTCGACGACGGCATCGAGCGTGCGCGCCAGGGCGCCCTGGTTCACGTCGTGCTGGTACTGGCCGACACCGATGCTCTTGGGCTCGATCTTCACGAGTTCGGCCAGCGGGTCCTGCAGCCGCCGCGCGATGCTGACCGCGCCACGCAGGCTGACGTCGAGCTCGGGCAACTCCTGGCTCGCGAACTCGCTCGCGGAGTACACCGAGGCACCGGCCTCGCTCACCACCACCTTGTCGATCGCCACGTCAGGAGCGAGGCCCTTGATGCGCTTGATGAGGTCGCCGGTCAGCCGGTCGGTCTCGCGGCTCGCCGTGCCGTTGCCGATGGCGATGAGGTTGACGCCGTGCTGCGCCACCAGCCGCCCGAGCGCGTGCAACGAGCCCTCCCAGTCGTTGCGCGGCTCGTGCGGGTAGACGGTCGCCGTCTCCAGCACCTTGCCCGTGTCGCTCACGACCGCCACCTTCACGCCGGTGCGGATGCCGGGGTCGAGCCCCATCACCACGCGCCGGCCGGCTGGCGCGGCAAGCAGCAGGTCGCGCAGGTTGTCGGCGAAGACCTTGATCGCCACCGCCTCGGCCGCCTCGCGCAGCCGCGCGAAGAGGTCGCGCTCGAGGCTGAGCGAAAGCTTCACCTTCCAGGTCCAGGCAACGCACTTCCGCAGGAACTCGTCACCCGGGCGAGCGGCATGCCGCCAGCCGAGGTGCCGCGCGATGCGGCCTTCGGCCAGGGAGACCGCCGGCGCCGCTCCAGGACCCACCGGCAGCCCCGGCGCAGCCTCCTCGTCGAGCACGAGGCTCGCCTCGAGCCACTCCTGCGAACGGCCCCGGAACACCGCCAGCGCGCGGTGGCTCGGCACCGTGCCGATCGGCTCGGCGTAGTCGAAGTAGTCGCGGTACTTGGCCGCATCGGCATGCTGGCCGTCCTTGCCCGCCGCGAGCCGGCTGCGCAGAAGGCCCTGCGACCACAGCCACTCGCGCAGCTCGCCGACGAGTGCCGCATCCTCGGCCCAGCGTTCGGAGAGGATGTCACGCACGCCGTCGAGCACCGCTTGCGCATCGGCGAAGCCGGCCTCGGCATGGATGAAGGCGGCCGCCTCGGCCAGCGGCTCCAGCATCGGGTCGCCGAAAAGCCGGTCGGCCAGCGGCTCCAGCCCCGCTTCGCGCGCGATCATCGCCTTCGTGCGCCGCTTGGGCTTGTAGGGCAGGTACAGGTCCTCCAGCTCCTGCTTCGTCGGCGCGGCCTCGATCGCGGCGCGCAACGCCGGCGTGAGCTTGCCTTGCTCGTCGATGCTCTTCAGCACCGCGCTGCGGCGCTCCTCGAGCTCACGCAGGTAGGCCAGACGAGCCTCGAGCTCACGCAACTGCGTGTCGTCGAGGCCCTCGGTGGCCTCCTTGCGGTAGCGGGCGATGAAGGGGACGGTAGCGCCGCCGTCGAGCAGCGACACCGCCGCCTTGACCTGGGAGGGCCGAGCCTTCAGCTCGGCCGCGATCTGCAAGAGGATCTTGTTGTTTTCCAAGGACCGGGGGAAAGAGAACGACAACCGATGCAGTTTATAGGTGCCGCCAGGCGACGAGGTCCTCGATCGACAACACGGGCAAGCCGCGACGCTCGGCGTACCCCCACATCTGCGGGCCGCGCGCCATCGTGCCGTCGGGATTCATCAGCTCGCACAGCACGGCCGCGGGCCGCAGGCCGGCCAACGCGCACAGTTCCAGTGCGCCTTCGGTGTGCCCCCGGCGCGCCAGCACGCCGCCCTCGTGCGCCACAAGGGGGAACACGTGGCCGGGGCTGACGATGTCGGCGGCGCCGCGGCCCGGCTCGGTGGCCGCGCGCACGGTGGCCACGCGGTCGGCCGCGCTGACGCCGGTGCTTACGCCTTCGCGGGCCTCGATCGACACCGTGAACGCCGTGCCGTAGCGGCTGCGGTTGTCGCGCACCATCGGCGCGAGCCCCAGGTGCGTCGCTTGCGCGGGTGTCAGGCACAGGCAGACGATGCCGCTGCAGTCGCGGATCAGGGTGGCCATGACCGGCACGGTAAGGGCCTCGGCGGCGACGATGAGGTCGGCCTCGTCCTCGCGCTGGCGGTCGTCGGTCAGGAGCACCGGCCGGCCCTCGCGCATCGCCTGCGCGGCAGCGCGTAGGCGTTCTTCCAGCGAGCCCGGCGGCGCAGTCGGGGGATGGGTCGTGGACGCCACGAAGCCCGGGGTGGAGGGCAGACTGGCGATCGGGTTGACAGAGGAATTGGCGATCATCGAAACGCTCCTTGACGAGTGACTTGGACACCGAAGGACGTTTCAGGGAATGCGCAGCAAGGCGCGGCAAGCGCCGCCCATGCAGGACATGGCCGGCGCGCGCATCGCCCCACCACGCGTCTTCTTTCATCCGGACTGAGCCTGCCGGGCAAGCCCTGCAAGCAACACCGTCGGCCCTGGCATCGCACCAGATCTGCTGACCCCGTGCCGGTGGCCCGGCACGGGCGCTCGCGGGCTCACGGCTCGTCGGGACTGGAAGCCCCGGCTCGCCGCCTACCGCCGGTGGGGAATCGCACCCCGCCCTGAAGACGTGTGCCAGCCGCCCCCGAGTCCAAACCCGGGGCCGGCCGGCAACCGCATGCTAGGCGGCGGGCCCTGCGCGGCCTGTCACCGACGCATCACTGCGTTCGCTGCTGCAGCTTTTGGTAGCCTCCGCGCCGACCTGTCCAGAAGGAGACCCTGATGAAATCGTCCCAGACGCCCCTTCGCGCCCTGCCTGCGGTCCTGGCCTTGCTGGGCGCGCTGCTCACCGGCCCGGCCGCCCTCGCCCAGCCCTACCCGAGCAAGCCGATCAGGGCCGTCGTGCCGTTCGCGCCCGGCAGCGCCACCGACCAGATCGCGCGCGCCTTCACGGCCAAGATGGCCGAGACAATGGGCCAGACCTTCGTCGTCGACAACAAGCCCGGCGCGAACGGCATGCTCGGCGCCGACGCTGTGGCGAAGGCGCCGCCCGACGGCTACACGCTGCTCGTGGGCACCAACAGCACCAACGCGGCGCTGAAGAGCCTGATGAAGAAGCTGCCCTACGACCAGGACACAGCCTTCGCGCCCGTGGGCTATCTCGGATCGGTGCCGCTCATCGTCGCCGTGAACAACGACGTGCCGGCCAAGACGCTGCGCGAGTTCATCGACCTGGCGAAGGCCAAGCCGGGCGCCGTCAACTTCGCCAGCGCCAGCACCTCGCAGCTCGTCTCCTCCGAGATGCTGGCCAGCATGGCCGGCGTGCAGATGACCAACATCCCGTACAAGAGCGGCCCGGCGGCGATGACCGACCTCATCGGCGGCCAGGTGATGTCGTTCACGGCCGACTTCGCGGTCATGCTGCCGCAGGTGAAGGCCGGCAAGGTGCGCGCACTGGCCGTCACCTCCACCACCCGTTCGGCCGCCGTGCCGGACGTGCCGACCGTGAACGAAGCCTTGGGTCTCAAGGACTACGAGCTCATCGCCTACTTCGCCGTCTTCGCGCCTGCCGGCACGCCGCCGGACATCGTCGCCCGCCTCAACCAGGCCATCAACGCCGCCGCGCAGAGCAAGGACATCCAGGACAAGTTCGCCCCCATCGGCTTCGTCGTCGAGCCGGGCACGCCGGAGGCGCTGGCGCAACGCACCAAGGTCGAGACGGCCAAGTGGGCCAAGGCGATCCGCGACGCGAAGATCGAGCCGCAGTGAGCGCTCGGCGGCCCTGGTCCGGCGCCGCCTCGACGCGCCGGATCACGGACTGGCCGCCTCTGTCTCTGTAAGTGCGACGCCTCACCGCTCGACAGACAGATCTGTCCTTGGCGACGCATGAGGCGCACGAATGACCCAAGCCGACTTTCCCTTGCGGCGCCGCGCGCCGGCCGTGCTGATGGCGTTGGCAGGCCTGGCAGGCACGGCAACGGCCTCCGCTCAGGCCCCGGCGTGCACCGCGCGTTCGAGCGCGACGCCGCCGCGCGTCGTGGAGCTCTACACCTCGGAGGGTTGCAGTTCCTGCCCACCCGCGGACGCATGGCTGTCGAAGCTGAAGGGACGTGCCGACGTGATCGCGCTCGGCTATCACGTCACCTACTGGGACCGTCTCGGCTGGCCCGACCGGTTTGCCAGCGAAGCCTACACGCAGCGGCAATACGAGATCGCTGCACGCCAGGGCAGCCGCAGTGTCTACACGCCGCAAGTCGTCCTGGACGGGCGTGACTGGCCCGCCTGGCGTGGCCGACCTGGGCTGCCGCAGCCCGATGCCACGTCCCCGGCACCTGAGGTCACTCTCACGCGCGAATCCAGCGGTCAGGTGCTTGCGCGCGTTTCTCCCGCTGCCGCGGCGACGCCGGCGACCCAGCTGGCGGGCTACTGGGCGGTGATCGAGCACCAGCACACGAGCCGCGTGCGTGCCGGCGAGAACGCCGGCGAGACGCTGCGCCACGACCACGTCGTTCGCCTGCACCGGCCACTGCCGGCCTTCGCAGCGCGCGAAGGCCTGACCAGCCGCCTCGACGTGCCACCCGGCGTGGCAGCGCACCCGCGCCGCATCGTCTTCGTCGTCACGTCCGCAGTGCAGGAGCGACCACTGCAGGCCGTGGCACTCGACTGCTGATCGGCCGACCGCACGCCGAGCCGACGCCTGGATCGGCCACCCGCAGGCCGCGAGGGACTGATCGGAGGCCGGTCAGCTGAACAGCCGCCGCGCCGCCGGCGTGCCGGCCGCGAGATCGAGCGCCTCGAGCCCGCGGTACAAGCGCTCGAGCTCCTGGCCTATCACCTGGAAGGCGTGCAGCGTGATCGGCTCGCCGAGGTCATCCACCGTGCTGGCGTCGAGGTCCTCGGCCAGCTGCATGGCCATGCGGTGCAGGGTCGGAAAGGGCTCGGCGCCTTCGGGCGTCTGTGGCACGTCGAGCGACAGCGTGCAATCGCGCACCGCGGCCGCCTGCGGATCTTCGGCCAGCGCCGCCTGTGGATCCATCGAGAGCACCAGCACCGGTGGCTCGCCCTCGTCGGCCGAGGGCAGCACCCAGCGACCTGGCAGGACGCCGGGCACAAAACCAGCGCGCGCGGCGATCTGCTGCAGGTAGCTCACCGACCACGCGACGCCGTTGCTGCGCAGCCCGATCGAGAGCTGCGCGTCGAGCGGGCTCGCGAGGCTGTCGAGCTCGCGCGCACGCGCCACCACGTCGAGCATGTCGGGCGCGTCGGCGCGCGCGTGGATGGTCTCGGCGAAGGCCTCGATCTTCTGCACGAACTCGCTGTACTCGATCTCGTTGATCGGCCCGCTGCGGCTGGCAAGCTGCACGCCGGCCTGCAACTCGCTGTAGCGCTGTCCCAGTGCGAGCGGTTCCCACAGGCCGGTGTGCACGTCCAGCCCCTCGATGTAAAAGGGTTTGCTGCCGGCACGGCGCGTCGGCGGCAGGTGGGCAAGCGCCGTCTCGCCCGCCATGGGATGCTCCAGCACCAGCGGCACGATGGCATCGATGAGCGCATCGAGCCGCAGTTCGCGCCGCGGCGGGCTGCGCAACGCCGCCGCCAGCTCGGCCGGCGTCACTGGCTGCAGGCCCTCCTCGAGCCGCAGCGGAGCGCCCTCTGCGGGCTCGCCATCCAGGCCGAGCGATGGCTCGACACGATCGGGTTCGAAGGGCACCGTGGCCACGTCGTCGCGGTCGCGCGCCTTCCTCGGGGCCATGCGGCGCACGCGCCACCAACCGTGCAACACCAGGCCCAGCAGCACCACGCCACCGAGCACGGCGAGCGCGGCGGTGAGGCTCATGCGCTGGCGCGCACCGTCAGGCCTCGACCAGGGACACGGCGGACTCCATGTCCACCGCGACGATGCGGCTCACCCCCTGCTCCTGCATCGTCACGCCGATGAGTTGTTCGGCCATCTCCATCGCGATCTTGTTGTGGCTGATGAAGAGGAACTGCGTGCCCTTGCTCATCTCGGTGACGAGGTTGCGGTAGCGCTCGGTGTTGGCATCGTCCAGCGGCGCGTCCACCTCGTCGAGCAGGCAGAACGGCGCCGGGTTGAGCTGGAAGATCGCGAACACGAGCGCGATGGCGGTGAGCGCCTTCTCGCCACCCGAGAGCAGGTGGATGGTGCTGTTCTTCTTGCCCGGCGGCTGCGCCATCACCTGCACGCCGGCATCCAGGATCTCCGCGCCGGTCATCACCAGCCGCGCGTTGCCGCCGCCGAAGAGCTGCGGGAACATGCGCCCGAAGTGCTCGTTCACCTGGTTGAAGGTGGAGGCGAGCAGGTCCCGCGTCTCGAGGTCGATCTTGTGGATCGCGTCCTCGAGGGTCTTGATCGCGTCATCCAGGTCGGCGTTCTGGGCGTCGAGAAAGGTCTTGCGCTCGCGCGAGGTGGTCAGCTCGTCCAGGGCGGCGAGGTTCACCGCACCGAGCGCGTTGACCTCGCGCTGGATGCGGTCGATCTCCGTTTGCAGCCCGTAGAGCTTGACGCCGCCTTCTTCGATGCCCTTCGCCAGGGCCTCCAGCGCCTGGACGTCCATGCCGGCCGCGGTGAGCTGCTCCAGGTACTGCGCGCCGCCCAGCTGCGCCGCCTGCTGCTCGAGCTGCAGCTGCGTGATGCGCTCGCGCTGCGGCTCCAGGCTGCGCTCGTGCGTGAGGCGCACCTCGTCGGCTGCGCGCAACTTGGCCGCGAGATCGTCGTATTCGCTGCGCGCCGCGGCGAGCACCTGCTCGCGGTCGAGCTTGAGCGCCAGCGCCGCCTGCAGGCCTGAGTCCGCGCTCGCGTCGTCGAACGCGCCGAGTTCCAGCTCGAGTTGCTGCCCCGCCGCCTGGTTGCTCTCGATCTGCTCGGCCGCAGTCTCGATGCTTCGTTGCAACTCGCCGCGCCGGCCGGCCAAGGCGCGCGCCTGGAAGCCCGCCTCCTGCGCCTGGCGCTCCAGGGCCCGCTGCTGTTCGCGTGCGTCGGCCAGGGTGCGCTCGGCGGCGATGACACCGTCATCGAGCTCGGCATGGCGTTCCTGCGCCGTCGCCAGTTCGATGTCCAGCTCCTCGAAGCGCGCTTCGCCGATGGCCCGGCGCTCGGCCAGCGCCTCGAGCTGGCCGTCGGTCTCGGCCAGCTCGCCGGCCAACTGCTGGCCGCGGGCGCTCGCCGCCTCGGCCTGCTGCGCCAGGCGCAGCACCTCCACGTGCAGGCCATGGGCGCGGTTCTGCGCCTCGGCGGCCTCGCGGCGCGCCGTCTGCTCGCGCTGCGAGGCGTCGGTGTAGCCGGCCTCCAGGCGGATGGCCTGCGCGCGTGCCTCTTCGGCGATCAGTGCCTGTGCGCGTTGCGCGCGCTCGAGGTTCTCGATCTCCTGCGCGCGAGCGAGCATGCCCGCCTGCTCGGAGTCGGGCGCGTAGAAGCTGACCGCGAACTGCGAGACCGCGTGGCCCTCGCGCGTCATGATCACTTCGCCGTGTGTGAGCCGGCCTCGGCTGGCCAGGGCCTCGTCGATGGAAGCGGCGGTGTAGACCCCTTCGAGCCAGTCGTTGAGCAGCGCCTTCAGGCCTGCGTCGTTCAGGCGCAGGAGGTCGGAAAGCCGCGGCAGCGTCTGGTGCGTGTTGTCGATAGCCGCCTGCGGCGCAGCGTAGAACGCGAGCTTGGCCGGCGGCGCATCGGCCGCAAAGGCACGCACCGTGTCCAGCCGTCCGACGGAGAGCGCGCTGAGCCGTTCGCGCAACGACGACTCAAGCGCCGTCTCCCAGCCCGGCTCGATGTGCACGCGCGTCCACAGGCCCTGCAGGCCAGAGAGGCCGTGTCGCTCGAGCCAGGGCTTGAGCTTGCCCTCGGTCTGCACCTTCTCCTGCAGCGCGCGCAGCGCGTCGAGGCGGGCCTTGATGTCGGCGAGCTTGGCGGCGGCACGTGCGGACTCGTCCTGCGCCGCGCGGCGCTGCTCGTCCAGCTGCGGCACGAGCTCGCCCAGCTCGGCCAGGCGCGCATCGGCCACCTCGCGCGCGCCGATGGCCGTCGTCTCCTGGGCGCGCAACGCTTCCAGGCGCGGCAGGTCGGGCGTCTCGATACCCTTGTGCTCGGTGGCCAGCCGCTCGCGGCGCGTGCGCAGGGCGCGCGTCTGCTCCTCGATGCTGCGACCCTCGGCGGCGAGCACCTGGATCTGCTGCTGCACCTGTGCCACCACGCCGCGCTGCGCGGTGCTGCGGGTCTGCTCGGCGCGCAGCGCCTCCTCGAGATCGGGCAAGCTGGCACCCTGCTCCTCGGCCTGGCCGGCGAGCACCGCGGCCTGCTCGTCGGCGGCGGCGATCTGCTCGGCGATCTGCGCCAGTTCCGCACGAGCCTCGTCCTGGCGCGTCGCCCACTGCTGGTTCTGCGCGCGCAAGTCGGCCAGGCGCTGTTCGGCCCGCTTGCGGCCCTCGACGACGTAGCGGATGCGCTCCTCGAGGCGGCTCACCTCGAGCTGCGCCTCGCCCAGCAGGCCTTGCTTGGCATGCAGCGCATCGCTGGCGGCGTAGTGCACCTGGCGCAGGGTTTCGAGTTCGGCCTCCACGTGGCGCAGGTCGGCCAGGCGCGCCTCCAGCGCGACCGCGGCCTCGGCGGCGGCGGCCTTGATGCGCTCTTCCTCGCTGGCGGCGTCGCGGTGCTTCAGGAACCACAGCTGGTGCAGCTTCAGCGTGCCGGCGTCCTGCAGCGCGCGGTACTGCGAAGCCACCTCGGCCTGCTTCTCGAGCTTCTCGAGGTTGCTGTTCAGCTCGCGCAGGATGTCATCGACGCGGGTCAGGTTCTCGCGCGTGTCCTTGAGGCGGTTCTCCGTCTCGCGCCGGCGCTCCTTGTACTTGCTGACGCCGGCGGCCTCCTCGAGAAACAGGCGCAACTCCTCGGGCCGCGACTCGATGATGCGGCTGATCGTGCCCTGGCCGATGATGGCGTAGGCCCGTGGCCCGAGGCCGGTGCCGAGGAACACGTCCTGCACGTCGCGGCGACGCACCGGTTGGTTGTTGATGAAGTAGCTCGAGCTGCCGTCGCGCGTGAGCACGCGCTTGACGGCGATCTCGGCGAAGGTGTTCCACTGTCCGCCGGCGCGCGCGGTGGTGTTGTCGAAAACGAGCTCGACGCTGGCGCGGCTGGCCGGCTTGCGATGGCCCGAGCCGTTGAAGATGACGTCCTGCATGCTCTCGCCACGCAGTTCGCTCGCCTTGCTCTCGCCGAGCACCCAGCGCACGGCGTCCATGATGTTGCTCTTGCCGCAACCGTTCGGGCCGACCACGCCCACGCGCTGCCCGGGCAGTTGGAACGTGGTGGGCTCCGCGAAGGACTTGAAGCCCGAAAGCTTGATGGAGGAGAGGCGCATCGGGGTCGGCAGCGGCGCGCGGGCCGGCTCTGCGCCATCATCGGGCGGGCCGCTGCAAGTTCTTGAATCTACAAGGAAAAATGCGCTCGGAGCCGAGCGCAGAGGCGCCGGATGATAGCATCGTGCCCCTCGCCGAACCCTCTCGGCGGACCTCGCTCGAACCCCTGCGAACCATGCGCGCGATCCCAGCGATCCCCATCGGCGAATCGCCCAGCCTCCCTCGATCCCCATGCCCAAGAAAGCCCTGAATCAACGGCTCGCGCCGCCCGCCCCTCCCACCGCGCCGAGCCGGGACCTGCAGGTCTTCCCGAACCCTTCGCCGGGGCGCGACTACGTCATCCGCTTCGACGTGCCCGAGTTCACCTGCCTGTGCCCGTTGACCGGCCAGCCCGATTTCGCGCACTTCACCATCGAGATCGTGGCCGACAAGCTGTGTGTCGAGTTGAAGAGCCTGAAGATGTACTTCTGGAGCTTCCGCAACGACGGAGCCTTCCACGAGAAGGTGACCAACACCATCTGCGACGACATCGTGCGCGCCATCGCGCCGCGCTTCCTGCGCATCCATGCCGACTGGTACGTGCGCGGCGGCATCCGCACCTTCGTCACCGCGGAGCATCGCAAGAAGGGGTGGAAGCCCTCGCCGAAGGTGGAGCTGCCGTCGGCATGACCGGGTCCCGCGCCGAACCCGCTGAACGCCCGGAAGTGGCCGAGCCCGGCGGCACGGCGGCGCGCCCCGCCTACCAGAAGTTCGCGGTGCGCGTGAAGCCGAGCCGCATCGACGGCCAGGGCGCCTTCGCCGCCGAGCCCATCCCGCCGCGGTTGAAGATCGGCGAGATCCGCGGCGAGAGCATCAGCGTGCAGGAGGCGCGCATCCGCGCCACGCGCAGCGAGCGCATCATGATCGTCGAGCTTTCGGCCCGCAAAGCCATCGACTTCAGCAAGAGCGCCGACCCCATGCGCTACACGAACCACAGCTGCCAGCCCAATGCCCGGCTGGTGATCCGCAACGGCCGCGTCGAGTTCTACGCGCGCCGCGCCATCGGGCCTGGCGAGGAGATCACGGTCGACTATGGCGAGACGCACCACGAGGGCAAGCTCGCCTGCCGTTGCGGCGCGCCGGGGTGTCGTGGTGCGCTCTGACACCTTGAGGGCCCCGCTGCGACGTGCAGCCATTGCCGGTGCCGTGATGCTGGCCACGGCGTCGTGGCCCTTGGTGGCGCAAGCACAGGCACAAGTGCAATCACAGGCCCAGGCTTCGAGCGCCTTGCGCCCGTCCCGTCTCGCGGACATCCAGGCGCTGGCCGACGGCGTGTGGCTGCTTCCGGGGCGCTTCGAGCGGGATCGCCAGCCCGACGGCAACAGCGTCCTGCTGCAGGGACGAGAAGGCCTCGTGCTCATCGACAGCGGCCGGCATGCTGAGCACACGGGCGCTCTCGTCGAATGGGCGCGCAGCCGCGGCCAGCCGATCCGCGTCGTCCTCAATACGCATTGGCATCTCGACCACCTGGGAGGCAACGTGCTGCTGCGCGGGGCCATGCCAGGGCTGCGCGCGATGGCCTCCGCCGCCGTGCGCGAGGCGGTGGCCGTGCGCATGCCCCGCACCGTCGAAGACCTGCGGCGCATGCTGGCCGAGCCGGGCCTCGACGTGGCAACGCGACGCATGGTCGACATCGACCTCGCGCTGCTGCAGCAACGCGCCCAGCTGGCGCCGGACGAACTAGTCGCCGACGCACCGCACGACCTGTCGCCGGCGGGCCGCCCTCTGCGCGTCGGCGTGGAGCGCGGCGTGAGCGGTGGCGACCTGTGGGTGCTCGACCGTGCCAGCGGCACGCTCGTCATCGGCGACTTCGTGACGCTGCCGGTGCCCTTCTTCGATACCGCCTGCGCCGAGTTGTGGCGCGAGGCGCTGGCACGCCTCGGCGAACTGCCGTTCACACGCGTCGTGCCGGGGCATGGCCCGGTCATGGACGCCGAGACCTTTCGCCGCTACGTGCGCGCCTATGGCCGGCTGGTCGATTGCTCGGCCAGCCAGGACTCGGTGGCCGCCTGTGCCACCCGCTGGGCCGAAGACCTGGGACCGCTGTTGCCCGAGGCCTCGCGTCGCGGCGCCGAGGCCATGCTCGGCCACTACTTCGAGACCGTGCTGCGCGCGCCGCCACCGCAGCGGCGGCGGCATTGCCCCGCCTGATCGGGTGCCGGCGCGCCGTCAGCGCTGCACGGCCAGCGCGGAACGCAGGCCGCCGAGGTAGGCGTCGAACATCTGCAGGTCGTTGTGACCGGCTCCGGGCACGCGGACGAGCCGCGCCTCCTGGGCGGCAGCCGCCTTGGCGAGCAGGCGCTCGCTGTGATGCAGGCCGATCAATTCGTCGCGCTCACCGTGCAGCAGCAGCACGCGGCCCTTCAGTCGAGCCACGGCCTCGTCGGTGCGCAGCGGGTAGCGCAGCAGCGCGGCGGGCACCCAGCGGTAGTGCTCGGCGGCGAGCGCGGCCATGCTCTCGTAGGGCGAGACGAGCACCGTCAACTCGGGCGAGACGTCGGCCGCGAGGCTGGCGGCCAGCGCACTGCCGAGCGACCGGCCCAGGATCACCCGGCGCTTGCCGGAGTAGGCGGGGGCCACCTGGTCCCAAGCGGCGCGCACGTCGGCCAGCAACTGCTCCTGGCTGCGCACCTCGCCGCCGCTCTTGCCGTAGCCACGGTAGTCGAGCATGAACAGGTCGTGGTTGAGGCTGCGCCAGAAGTCGGCGTTGACGAACCAGCCCTGCAGATTGCCCGCATTGCCGTGCAGGTAGAACACGACGCCCTCAGGCGCCGGCAAGCGCAGGTGCAGCGCATGCAGGCGCGCCGCATCCGGGCCCGGCCGCTCGATCCACACCTCGTGCACGTCGGCGCCGACATCGAATCGGTGCCCTGCCGACAGCTTCTGCGGCTGGAAGATGAGCTTCTCCTGCCCGAACCAGAGCAGCGCCAGCAGCGTGGCATACAACGCGGCCGCAAGGAGCGGCAACGACCACAACAGGTGCATCGGGTGTCGGCGGGGGCGCCGTGCTTCAGACATCGGCGCCCAGGATAATCGGGCCATGACGAATCCGCGCCTGGCGCTCCTGCATCCCTACCCTTTCGAGCGCTGGCGCGAGCTGACGAGCGACATCCGGCCGCCCGCGCACCTGTCGCCCATCAGCCTGGGCATCGGCGAGCCGCGGCACAAGACGCCCGCGCTGATCGAGGAGGCGCTGATGAAGGCGCTGCCGGCGCTTTCGGGCTATCCCGCCACCGCAGGCGAGCCGGCGTTGCGCGAGGCGGTCGCCGCGTGGGTGCACCGGCGTTACGGCGTGTCGCTCGACCCAGGCACGCAGGTGCTGCCGGTGAACGGCTCGCGCGAGGCGCTCTTTGCCTTCGCGCAGGTGGTGATCGACGACACGAAGCCCGGCGCCACCGTGGTCTGCCCCAATCCCTTCTATCAGATCTATGAAGGCGCAGCGCTGCTCGCCGGTGCGCAGCCCCACTACGTGGCGAGCGACCCGGCACGGAATTTCGCGGCCCGTCCCGTCCATGGTTGGGATAGCGTGCCTGCCGAGGTCTGGGCACGCACGCAGTTGCTCTACGTCTGCTCTCCGGGCAACCCCACGGGCGCTGTCATGCCGCTGGCCGAGTGGAAGCACCTCTTCGAGCTCTCCGACCGGCACGGCTTCGTCATCGCCAGCGACGAGTGCTATTCGGAGATCTACTTCCGCGAAGAGCCACCGCTCGGTTCGTTGCAGGCAGCCCAGGCGCTCGGACGCGCGAACTTCCGCAACCTGATCGCATTCACCTCGCTGTCCAAGCGCAGCAACGTGCCTGGCCTGCGCTCGGGTTTCGTGGCCGGCGATGCACGCTGGATCAAGCCGTATCTCCTCTACCGCACGTACCACGGCAGCGCCATGAGCGGCATGGTGCAGCGTGCCAGCATCGCCGCCTGGGGCGACGAGGCGCACGTGGTCGCCAACCGCGAGCTCTACCGGGCCAAGTTCGCCGAAGTCACGCCAATGCTGGCGCAGGTGATGGACGTCAAGTTGCCGGACGCGGCGTTCTACCTTTGGGCCGGCGTGCCGCCGTCGAAGGACGGCACGGGCGTGGGCGACGAGATCGAGTACGCCCGCGGGCTGCTCGCTCAATACAATGTCGCGGTGCTTCCGGGCCGGCTGCTGGCGCGCGAGGTCGGGGGCCGACCGAACCCCGGCGCCGGGCGCATCCGCATGGCCCTCGTCGCCACCCCCGCCGAGTGCCGCGAGGCCGCTCAACGCATCGTCGCCTACACCCAGGAATTCACCCGAAGTCGCCACCCATGACCTCCGCCACCCTGCAAGCCGCCATCGAAAACGCCTGGGAGGCCCGCGCCCAGATCAGCGCCGCCAACGCCCCGCAGGTGCGCGAGCAAGTCGAGCATGTGATCGCCGAGCTCGACGCCGGCCACCTGCGCGTGGCCGAACGTCGCGCTGTCGGCGAATGGGTGGTCAACCAGTGGGTGAAGAAGGCGGTGCTGCTCAGCTTCCGCCTCAACGACAACCGCGTCATGCGCGCCGGCGACCTGGGCTTCTACGACAAGGTACCCACCAAGTTCGGCCAGCTCGACGAGAGCGCCATGCGCGAGGCCGGCGTGCGCGTGGTGCCGCCCGCCGTGGCGCGGCGCGGCAGCTTCATCGCCAAGGGCGCCGTGCTCATGCCCAGCTACGTCAACATCGGCGCCTATGTCGGCGAGGGCACGATGGTCGACACCTGGGCCACCGTGGGCAGCTGCGCGCAGATCGGCAAGAACGTGCACCTCTCGGGCGGTGTCGGCATCGGCGGCGTGCTCGAACCGTTGCAGGCCAACCCCACGATCATCGAGGACAACTGCTTCATCGGCGCACGCAGCGAGATCGTGGAAGGCGTGATCGTCGAGGAGAACTCGGTGGTCAGCATGGGCGTGTACATCAGCCAGAGCACCAAGATCTACAACCGCATGACCGGCGAGGTGAGCTATGGCCGCGTGCCTGCGGGCAGCGTCGTCGTCAGCGGCTCGCTGCCGGCGTCCGACGGCAGCCACAGCCTCTACTGTGCCGTCATCGTCAAGCGCGTCACCGCCGCCACGCGCGAGAAGACCTCGATCAACGAACTGCTGCGCGACTGATCCAGCGCGCAGCCCACCCGGAGACCCGCCGCCATGTCGAACAATCTCGAGCGCGTGCTGCGCCTGATGGCGGAGAAGAGCGCCTCTGACGTGTACATGGCGGCGAACACGCCGATCCTGATCAAGATCCACGGCCAGATCCTGCAGTTGTCCGACCAGACGCTGGCGCAGCACCAGACCAGGCAGTTGCTGGCCGAGATGCTCACGCCGCAGCAGCTCGAGGAGCTCGACGACACC
>JAEUPE010000212.1 GCA_016790435.1 Rubrivivax sp.
GGCACGCCATGATGAAGACGGCCGCCGACCCCGCCGGCCGCCTCGCGCTGGGCACCTTCAACAACTGCGCCAGCGGCATGACGCCGTGGGGCACCTACCTCTCGGGCGAGGAGAACTTCGCCGGCTACTTCAGCGCCGCCGACCAGCCCACCGCGCACGAGCGCCGCTGGGGCATCCGCAAGAACGGTTTCGGCTACCGCTGGCACGAACACGACGAGCGCTTCGACACCGTGCGCAACCCGAACGAGCCGAACCGCTTCGGCTGGGTGGTCGAGATCGATCCCTACGACCCCAAGAGCACGCCCGTGAAGCGCACAGCGCTCGGCCGCGCGGCGCACGAGGGCGCCTGGGTGGCGGTGACGCAGGACGGCCGTGCGGTCGTCTACAGTGGCGAGGACGCGCGCTTCGAGTACATCTACAAGTTCGTCTCGCGCGACAAGATTCAGCCCGGCGGCGCGAAGGCCAACGCGGAGTTGCTTGACCACGGCACGCTGTACGTTGCGCGCTTCGATGCCGGCGGCCGCGGCCGCTGGCTGCCGATGCGCGCCGGACAGGGCCCGCTCGTCGGCTTCCCCGACCAGGGCGAGGTGGTCATCAAGGCCCGGCAGGCCAGCGACCTGCTGGGCGGCACGAAGATGGACCGCCCGGAGTGGCTGGCCATCGACAAGGCCACGCGCTGGGTCTACTGCACGCTCACCAACAACAGCAATCGCGGCCAGGGAAGCAACCCCGGGGTCGACGCCGCCAACCCGCGCGCCAACAACGTGATGGGATCGATCATCCGCTGGAAGGAAGACGGCGACTTCGACGGCGAAGCCTTCGAGTGGAACCACCTCGTGCTCGCCGGCGACCCGGCCAACGAGCGCGCCGAGGCCAAGGGCAACATCAAGGGCGACCTCTTCGCCTGCCCCGACGGCATCATGTTCGACCCGCTGGGCGGCTTGTGGGTGCAGACCGACATGGGCCCCACGGCGATGAACAAGGGCGAGCTCGCCCGCATCGGCAACAACCAGATGCTCGCCTGCGACCTGGCCACGGGCGAGTTCCGCCGCTTCCTCGTCGGGCCCGTGAACTGCGAGATCACGGGTGCCACCTTCACGCCCGACTCGCGCACGGTGTTCGTCAACATCCAGCACCCGGGCGAGACGCCAAGCGAACGCAGCAATGCCAGCGAGCCCCGCAAGTTCAGCAACTGGCCCGACTTCAAGCCCACCGGGCGGCCGCGCAGCTCGACCGTGGTGGTGCGCAAGGACGATGGCGGCGTGATCGGGTCGTAGCCTGCCGTTGCGCGCCGCGGCTCGCAACGGCCCTCTGCGGCGCGCCCGCCAGCCGCCTCGTCCGCAAGCGGTTCACACCGGTGGAACGGCCAAGCCGGGACCGCGGTGCCGGCGGCGCCGCGCGCGGCGAGTCCTCAGCCGATCTGCCAGACGTCCAGGATGACGCGGCGCGCCTCGCGCCGACCCCGCGCTAGCGCCATGGCGCGGTTCAGGTGCTCGTAGGTCGGGTGCCCGGTGGCAAACCGCATCAGCGTGCGGAAGAAGTACTCCTCGGGCGCCACGGCCTCGCCGCGCGCGAGGCGCGCCAGCACCTCGGCCGGCCCGTGACGCAGGCCGTTGCTCTGCACCTCGATGCGGGCCCCCTCGGGAGTCTCGATGATGTAGTGCGCGGCGATCTCGAGCGCGCCGTCGGCGCGGTTCCACTGCCAGTCGGTGCCGCCGGGCAGGATGCGGCCGTTCAGCGCCGGACCCACGACTTCGCCGCCGAGCAGGGGCACGACGCGGCGCTCGCCCATGGGCGCCTGGCCGAGTGACAGCACACCCTCGACGTCGCAGCGCACTTGCGTGAGGTAGGTGAGCGGCGGCGCGATGGGCGGGACGGGGGTGTCGTTCATGGCAGGCTCGTCGAGGATCGAATGACGCGGCGCCCGAGCGGCGGGCTCCATGCAGGTCTTCAGAGCACCGGCGGGCCGAACGGAAGCGGCGACTGCGCCGCCAGCCATGCCGTCACGGCCCAGGCCGCCACGTTCTGGGGCAGGCCGGCGGTGTCGAGGTGCTCGAACATGTCGTGGACGGTGTGGTGCACGTCGAAGTAGCGGCTGCCGTCCTGTGACAAGGCGATGGCCGGCCAGCGATGGCGGCGCATCAGCACGCCGGCATCCGGGCCCGGATTGCCCTGGTTGCGCGTGGCCTCGGGGTGCGCGATCTCGAGCGGCGCCAGCACCTCGGCCATCGCGTCGATCACGGGCAGCGCTGCCGGCGCGACGCGGCTGCGAACGGCATAGATGCGGCCGGCGCCGAAGTCGCTTTCAGCCACGAGCTGGTGCGGCACGTCCTTGTAGCGGTTGCCGTATTGCAGCGCGCCGTCAAAGCCGTTCTCCTCGTTGCCGAAGAGGACGACGCGGATCGTGCGCCGCGCGCGCCGCTTGGCCGAAGCCATCAGGCCCGCGGCGGCACAGACGATGCCGACGCCAGCGCCATCGTCTTCGGCTCCCTCGCCCACGTCCCAGGTGTCGAGGTGGGCGCTGATGAGCACGACCTCGTCGGCAAGATCGGTGCCGCGCCACTCGGCGATGACGTTGGCGGTACTGGCGTCGACGCCGCTCCGGGTTTGCAGGTCGACATGCATGCGCATCATCTGCCCGGAGGCCTGCCAGGCGGCGATGTACTCCGCGTCCGGCACCGACACGGCGAAGGCGGGGATGCGCGGCACGCTCAGGTCGTAGCGCGTGGCACCGGTGTGGGCGACCGGCGAGGTGCCGGCGCGTTCGCTGCCCCCGCTGCCGGCTTCCCCGCTGGTGCCGATCGAGCGGATCGCCAGCGCCACCGCACCGCGGCGCGCGGCTTCGACCGGGCCGTTGATGCGGGCCAGCACGGCGTTGCCGTAGCCACGGCCGTCGCGCGTGCGTGCGGTGCGTTCGTCGATGAAGACGATGCGGCCGTTGGCGCGCGACTGCTCGCGGTCGGTCGTGTCGGCGCGCAGCGCCGCAAGGCTCGGGTACCAGGCGACCTCGGCGTCGAGCCCGCCGGCCGGCGTGGCCACGCTGTTGCCGAGCGCGGCCATCACGAGCGGGCGCGGCTGCGGCGCCGTGAGGCGCGCCGCCGCCGGGCCGCGCCGCCAGACGCGCAGAGGGAACGCTTCGGCGCGCACGTTCTCGAGGCCGAGCGCGGTGAGCGCGCCCATCGCCCAGGCGCGCGCCTTGGCATCTTCGGGCGAGCCGGCCGGCCGCGCACCGATGCCGGTGCACAGCTCGCGCACCAGTCGATGCGCCGTGCGGTCGGCCAGGCCACGCTCGCGCAGGTCGCGTGCGTGCGCGAGTTCGGCTTCCGCGAAGGGCGCGCTGGCGGCCGCGGGCCGGCTGCCGCCGCCGAGCGCCAGCGCGCCGGCCGCGCCGAGCAGCGCGCGCCTCGGCAGCCGGCGCCGGAGGTCCATCGCGGCAGGCGGCGCGCGGCGCTCTTCGGCCATCGAAGTGTCAGGTGACGATCAACGCGCCACCGGCATCGCGAACTCGGCGCCCTTCGGTGTGCTCTCGGGCCAGCGCTGCATCACGCTCTTCTGCCGGGTATAGAAGCGCACGCCCTCTTCACCATAGGCGTGCATGTCGCCGAAGAGGCTGCGCTTCCAGCCGCCGAAGCCCTGCCAGGCCATCGGCACCGGGATCGGCACGTTGATGCCGACCATGCCCACCTGGATGCGGCGCGCGAACTCGCGCGCGGTGCCGCCGTCGCGGGTGAAGCAGGCGACGCCGTTGCCGAACTCGTGGTCGTTGACCAGCTGCACCGCCTCGGCCAGGTCCTTCACGCGCATGCACGCCAGCACGGGGCCGAAGATCTCTTCCTTGTAGATGCGCATGCCGGGCTTCACGTGGTCGAACAGCGAGCCGCCGGTGAAGAATCCATTCTCGAAGCCGGCCACCTGGTGGCCGCGGCCGTCGACGACGAGCTGGGCGCCTTCCTCGACGCCGACGCCGATCATCTTCTCGATGCGGTCGCGCGCCTCGCGCGTGACGATGGGGCCCATCTCGGCGTCGGGCTCGAGGCCGTTCTTGACCTTGAGCTTCTTCGTGCGCTCGGCCAGCATCGGCATGATCTGGTCGGCCACGCCGCCCACGAGCACCGCCACGCTGATGGCCATGCAACGCTCGCCGGCCGAGCCGTAGGCGCTGCCGATGAGTGCATCGACGGCCTGTTCCAGGTCGGCGTCAGGCATCACGACCATGTGGTTCTTCGCACCACCGAGTGCCTGCACGCGCTTGCCGTGGTGGGCGCCCGTCTCGTAGATGTACTGCGCGATGGGCGTGCTGCCGACGAAGCTCACCGCCTTCACGTCGGGATGGGTGAGCAGCGCGTCGACCGCGACCTTGTCGCCCTGCACGACGCTGAACACGCCGTCGGGCAGGCCGGCCTGCTTGAGCAACTCGGCCATGAACAGCGAGGGGCTCGGGTCACGCTCGCTCGGCTTGAGGATGAAGGCGTTGCCGCAGGCCAGCGCCACCGGGAACATCCACATCGGCACCATGCACGGGAAGTTGAACGGCGTGATGCCAGCCACCACGCCGAGCGGCTGGCGCAGCGTCCAGTTGTCGATGCCGGCGCTGGCCTGGTCGGAGAAGTCGCCCTTGAGCAGCTG
Organism: Rubrivivax sp.; assembly: GCA_016790435.1. Classification (GTDB taxonomy): domain Bacteria; phylum Pseudomonadota; class Gammaproteobacteria; order Burkholderiales; family Burkholderiaceae_C; genus Rubrivivax. Next base: position 4,627 of record JAEUPE010000212.1, read on the forward strand.
CGGGATGCCGCAGGCGAATTCGACGATGTCGATGCCGCGCGTCACCTCGCCTTGTGCGTCGCTGAACACCTTGCCGTGCTCGGCGGTGATCATGGCGGCGAGCGTGTCGCGGTGCTGGTTGAGCAGCGCAAGGAAGGCGTTGAGCACACGGGCGCGGCGGATGGGCGCCATGTCGCCCCAGGCCGGCTGCGCCGCCTTGGCGGCGGTGACGGCTGCATTCACGTCGGCCACGCTGGCGAGCAGCACCTGGCGGGCTGGCGCACCGGTGGTGGGGTTCCAGACGGTCTGCGTGCGCATCTTGGAGGGGTCGCCGCTGCCGCGCGTGGGGACGCCGCCGATCCAATGGCCGACGTCGGTGGTCTGGGTGAAAGCTTCTGGGGCGCCCATGGTGTCGGTCTCCTGCGGCGGGTTGGGACCCGGCAGTCTAGTGCGCGTCCGGCCGCTGGGGCGCGGGCCGGGCACTCCCGCGGGCCGGTTTCAGGGCACCGTAGGCGGGATCAGCTGTTCGGCAAGCGTCCGGATCGAGGCCTTCAACTCCCCCCAGCCGGCGTCGGACTGGATGTCGACACCGCCGAACCAGCGGATGCGGCGAGCGCGCAGGATCAGGTACTGCGCGCCGGCCACCAGCAGCAAGGTCACGCCGCGCAAGTGGGGCACCTGCTCGAAGGCCGGGCCGCCGAGCACGCGCGCCGCCTCCGCGCCCCATTCCTCGCGCTCGGTCTCGAGGATGGCGGTGAGCTCATTGCGCTCTTCCACCTCGGCGGCGAGCACGGCCAGCGTCAGCGGGCGCCGGCGCAACTCGTCGATGAAGTGCTCGAAGAAGCGTGCCCAGCGCTCGGCCGCCGGGCGTCGCAGGAAGTCCTCGCCCTCGTGCTCCAGCAGGTCGGCGACGCGCGGCCAGAAGCGGCCGCTTGCGCCCCAGGCACGCAGCAGTTCGGGCAGGCCGCCGAAGTAGCGGTAGATGAGCACCTTGTCGACGCCGGCCTGGCGCGCCACGCTGCCGACACCCAGCGCCTTGAAGCCGTCGCGCGCCAGCACTTCGCCCACCGCGGTGAGCAACCGCTCTTCGGTGGCCGCGCGATCGCGGGTGCGCGGCGGGGGGTGTTCGCTGCCGACCATCGGTGCTCATCTGCCTTCACGACCGCTCAGTATGCGCATGAGCATGTCCGGCGAGTCCCTCGGCGCCCGCCCCGGCTCGAGCCCGGCGCGCGGGTCGCGCTCATCCCCGCAGGTGCGCCTGCAAGCCGCGCCGCGGCGCCGGGCCGGCACTCGGGGCGTGGCCGACGCGCGCCCACATCTGCACCGTCTGCCGCGGCTGCGCCGCTCCGAGAAGGCGGTGGACGTCTGCATACGGGCCCGCCATCTCCGGATATTCCTGCAGCGCCTGCGACAACGGCTGCATCACCAGGCCGGCGGCGGTAGCGGCCAGCTGCACGCGGGCGTAGGCGCGGCCGGCGTCGACCTGCGTGGCGCGTTCGTTGCCCTCACTGGTGAGCCAGAGGAAGGCCGAGGTCGACGCCATCTTCTTCGCGAAGTCCTTGACCTGGCCGCTCACGGCGTAGCTGTCGGGCGCGGGCGCCTTGCTGCGGTCGAAGAGGCCGACCTTGGACAGCGCCACCACCATCGGATCGAGCAGCGTGAGGCCGTCGCGGTGCCTGGCCACCTCGGCCGCGCCGACCCGCATGACCTTCAACGACTCGAGGAAGGTGTTCGGTGTCGAGAGCTCGATGCGCCAGGCCTCGTTGGCGATGGCGCGATGCCGGGTGAGCATGTCGGGCTGCGCGCCGTCGACATGCCCGAAGCTGAAGGCATGCGGGCGGACGGCGTTGGCCATCGACTGCCAGGCTTCGGCGCCGACGCGCGCCTGCGGGTCGTAGGCCAGGCGGTTCGTGTGCCGGCGCTTGATCTGCGCGAAGAGCGGGTCTCGAACGATGGAAGGATCGGGCGTGACGCGGATTCGGGCCACCGGCCGCGCATCGATCTGCTTCGGGCCCGGCGCACCTTCCGGAAACAGTTGCACCTCGGCGCGCTGCCCCCGCTCGCGCAGCGCGATGTCCAGCAACTCGATGAACGTGCCCTGGCTCATCATGATCTGGCGCGAGAAGGGGTCGGTCTCGGGCAGCAGCCGGGTCAGGTCGCAGCGCAGTTCGATCTCGCTGGGGCGCGACAGGTCGACGAGCCAGGACTGCAGGTTGTGCGAGTGCGGCGCCAGCACCGCGTGCCCGAGGGCCCAGCGGCGCGGGTCGGCGCTGGCGGCGTCCTCGCGTCCAGCCTCGGACCAGGCCGCGATGGCCTCGGCCGGCATCTCGGCGCCGCAGCCGGACACGCCGGCGCCCAGGATGACGCCACCCCCGAGGACTTGAACGAAAGCTCGCCGCTGCATGCCGCACCTCTTTGTCACTCGATGGTGACAATTTAAGTCACCGACCAGTGACATGTCAATGGGGAGGTGTTGAAGGCTCCTTGGGCGACCAGTCGCGCGTGGGGCCGCTCGATCCCGAGGCGCAAAAAAGCGGCCCGCTGCAAGCAGCGGGCCGTGCAAGTCCTTCGAAAAGGACGTCGTTGGGATCGGTGACCCGAGTCGCTTGTTGCTTTCTGGACTTCGGGCGGGCACCCGGCGCGCGGAAGACGTTGCAGGACAATCCGCGGCGTTGCCTTGGAGCACCAATCTAGCGGCCAGCCCCCCGCAGGCCCACCCCCCGGCCGCAGGAGACGGCACGCACGCCACACTCATGCGTGATCTTTCCGACACCGAGATCGCCCACCTGCAGTCGCTGCTCGACGAACGAACGGCTTCGGCACCGCTCGGTGCGCCGTTGGATGTCAGTGCGCTCGACGGTTACCTTTGTGGCGTGCTGCTGCAGCCCCAACCGGTGGCCGAGCGCGATTGGTGGCCTTTCGGGCCGGCGGCTGGTGCATCGCCTGGCAAGGCCCGTCAGGACCAAGCCAACGCGCCACGGCCGGACTTGGCGCCGCTGGTTCGCCAACGGCACGAGGTGCTGGCCGAGGCCATCGCTGGCCGACGCTGGTTCGACCCCTGGATCTTCGAGCTCGACGAGGCCGACCACGAAGGCGGAGGGCGCGAGATCGACGACGCCGGGGCGGCGCCACCGTCACCCGTGCGAGAGAGCCTGTTGCCCTGGGTGGCCGGCTTCGCGCTCGCGGCCGAGCGCTTCCCAGCGCTGATGCGGCACGACGAGCAGGCCCTGGCCGAACCGCTGGCGCTGCTCTACCAGCACTTCGACGTCGAAGACCTCGAAGGCCTGGAAGACGAGCCGGCGCTGGCCGACGCGCTGGCCGCCGTGGAGCCGCCCGGCGACATGGCCGAGGCGGCCGAGGACCTTGTGCGCGCGGTCCTGCTGCTGGCCGACGTCAGCCGGCCGAACGTGTCGCCCGACGTGCGGCCGGCGCCCCGAACAACGCCCTCGCGTGCCAGCCCAGGCCCTGGGCCACGCTCGAGAAACGGTCGCCCCGGACGCGCTCGGCGCGGCTGAAGCCCGCCGCGATGCGCTGCACGAGCGGCGCGAGCCCGGTGGAGCCGCCGGTGAAGTAGAGCGCGTCGACCGCCTCGGCCGCCACGCCGGCTTGTCGCAACGCCTCGTGCGCCGCGCCGACGATCTGCTCGAAGTCGGCGTGCAGCGCACGGGCCGCGGCCGCTTCGTCGAAGTAAGCCGCCAGCTCGGGCTCCCAGAGCTCGAGATCGATGCGCGTGTGCCCGGCCTCGGCCACTGCGATCTTGGCCGCCTCGGCCGCCGCCGCCAGCGCATGGCCCAGGCGCAGCGTCAGCACCGCCAGCAGGCGCTGGTAGTGCTTGGGATCGGCGTACCAGGCCCTCATCGAGCGCAGCTCGGCCAGCCGCGCCGGGCTGTACAAGGTGTTGATGAGATGCCAGGTGGCGAGGTCGAAGTAGATGCCGCTCGGCAGCTCGCGCGGCGGCTCGCCGGCGCGCGGCGGGCGCAAAGCGCCATAGCCCGCCAGGGGCAGGATGCTGGCCAGCTCCACGCGCCGGTCGAAGTCGGTCCCGGCGACGTGCACGCCGTGGTTGGCCAGGATGTCTTCGCGGCGGTCGAGCCGGCCGCGGCGGCTGGGGCCGATGCGGATGAGCGAGAAGTCCGAGGTCCCGCCGCCGATGTCGGCGACCAGCACGAGCTGCTCGCGCGTGGCGCGGCTCTCCAGGTCGAGGGCGGCGGCGATCGGCTCGTACTGGAAGTGCACCTCGGCGAAGCCTACCTGGCGCGCTGCGCGCTCCAGTGCCGCCTGCGCGGTGGCATCGCGCGCCCCGTCATCGTCGACGAAGAAGACGGGCCGGCCGAGCACGACACGCTCGATGGGTGCGCCGGCGGCCGCCTCGGCCTGGCGGCGCAGGTGGCGCAGGTAGCCGGTCACCACGTCGTGGTACTTCACGGAGCGCCCCCCGCCGATGTCGGTGCTCTGCTCGAGCAAAGTGGAGCCGAGGATGCTCTTCATCGAGCGCATCAGCCGCCCGTCCTGGCCCTCGACGTACGCCGCCACCGCCGCCCGGCCGTAGTGGCGCTCCGCCTCGCGCTCGTTCGGCGGCGTGTCGGCACGGTAGAAGACCGCCGTCGGCATCGTGAAGAAACCCGGCTCGAGCTCGACGAGGCGGACGGCAGCGCCCTCGGTGCCGCCACCGGCGGGCAAAGCCACGGCCGAGTTCGAAGTGCCGAAGTCGATGGCCGCGTAGTGGGCTGCGTGGTGGGCCGCAGGCTTCGCCGCAACGTGGGCGACATCGGCCTGCGGCATCGGGGAAGGGTCGGGCCGTGCCATGAAGGGCGCGGATTCTAGACACGCGCCGCTTCGTCCTCCGGAGGGTGGATGGCCACGTGAAGTGCGGCACGTGCCCCCCCTACTTCGCGATTTGGCCTGCGCGGGCTTCGCGAGACACTTCGCTGCGAAGTCGAGCGCGCTGCCAATCCCACTGACCGGGTCCACGAAGATGAACAAGCCTGCCACCCCGCCCCGCTGGTACCAACCTTGGCGCCAGGCCGAAGGCCGTGTGCAGGACGACCCGGCCGATCTCGGCACCTGTTTCGGCCTCGAACTCACGCTGTCTGCCGAGCCTGCGCCGACCAAGACGGCCGCGGCGCCCGCGCGGCGCGAAGGCTGGATGCAGCGCCTCACGTCGAGACGCCGCGCCGCGCTCTGAGCGGCGCGCAGATCAAGGCACACGCACCGGGGCGGCATTCACCGCCCCGGCTGCTTTGCAGGCTCAGCGCACGAGCAGCACCGGCACCTTGGTCTGGGCGACGACCTTCGCCGCGACCGAGCCGAGGACCAGCCGCGCCAGCACGCCGTGGCCGTGCGAGCCCATGACGATCATTTCGCAACCTTCCTTGCCTGCCTGGGCCACGATGATCTCCGCCGCCGGCCCAGGCTTGCTGACGCACTTCGCCTGGATGCCCTGGCGCTCGAAGAACGTGCGGATCGGCTTCAGCACCTTCTCGGCGCTTTCGTCGTAGTAGCTCTTCAGCGTGGTCTTGTCGAGCACGGCCGCGGCGCGCGGCGGTACGGGTGGGACTGCATGCACCAGCGTGTACTCATGGTGAGCGCCCAGCCACTCGTCGTGGGCGGCCAGATAGGCGAGCATGCGCTTGGTGTAGGCACTGCCGTCGACGGCAAGCAGGATCTTCATGATCGTTCGACTCCTGGACTGCGGGTGGACCACGCCCGGTCGCGGTCATGGCGGCCGCCAGCAGCGCCGGCGGGTGCCGGCAGTGTCGCCGTCCGGCCGGCCTGCCGATTGACGCCGCTCAGATCTCGATAAGCCGCAGCGGGTCGAAGCCGACCGGCTCGCCCTTGTCGTCCATGCCGCGCGCCTGGCAGACCACGCGCGTCGGCCGCTGTCGGGCGCGTGGGACGAGGTAGTCGTGTCGGCAGTGCAGGTGCCCGTGCAGCCACAGGTCGGCACGCGGCAGCAGGTCGTCGTCGGCATTGCAGAAGCTGGCCGTGCCGGGCTGCGCGCCGTAGCGCGGGTCGGCGCTGGCCAGGCTCGGACCGAAATGGGTGATGACGATCGTGGTGTCCCAGCGCCGGGCCGGCCCGACCGACGTACGCCCCAGTTCTGTCTCGAGCCACGCGCGGCACGCGAGGCCCTCGTCGCGGATGGCCGGCGCATCGAGCGGCCGGCCGCCGCGCGTGCCGCCCATCAGGCGCAGGAAGTAGCGCGCCGAGCGCATCGCCCGCTCGCGCTGTTCGGCCCCGAAAAGGTCGAAGTCGCTCCATCGCGGCGTGCCGACGAGGCGCAGGCGCCGACCGTCGGCGGCGGTGAAAAGCGCCGTGTCACGATGGAGCAGCGTGAAGCCCAGGCGCTGGCACAACGCGCGAAAGGCGGGCAGGGCGCGGGCGATGTCGCGCCCATCGAACTCGTGATTGCCGGGCACCACGAACACAGGCACCGGCCAGCAGGCGAAGCGCGAGTAGGCGGCCCAGGTGGCATCGATGTCGCCGGCAAGCACCAGCAACTCGGCACCGGCGAGCGGCTCGGGCTCGAAGTCCTCGGTCTCGAGGTGCAGGTCGGAGAGCAACTGCAGGCGTGTCAATCGACCCCCACACTCACCGGCACTCGCCGCCACCCGCGGAGACTCTTGCGGCGGGCCGGCAGAGCCGGCTCCCCGCAAGCGCTTGGCTTGGACCTCGACACGAGACGGCGCTACGCCGCCAGCCGCTTTTCGAGCAATGCCTTGGTGGCAGGCAACTGGGCCGGCAGGTGATAGGACAGCTGCGCGAACAGCGCGTCGTGCAGCTTCAGCTCCTCCTGCCAGGCGGCGCGGTCGATGCCGATGACGGTGTCGAACTGCGCGCGCGTGAAGGGCAGGCCCTGCCAGCGCAGGTCTTCATAGCTCGGGCTGACACCGAAGACGTTTTCGGCGCCGCCGGCGCGGCCCTCGAGGCGGCCGAGCATCCACTCGAGCACGCGCATGTTCTCGCCGTAGCCGGGCCACACGAACTTGCCGTCTGCCCCCTTGCGGAACCAGTTGACGCAGTAGATGCGCGGCAGCTTCGCACCCGAGGCTTCCAGCTTGGCGCCGAGGTCGAGCCAGTGCTGGAAGTAGTCGCTCATGTTGTAGCCGGCGAACGGCAGCATCGCGAACGGGTCGCGCCGCACGACACCCTGCGCGCCCGCGGCAGCGGCCGTCGTCTCGCTGCCCATGGTGGCGGCCATGTACACGCCCTCGGCCCAGTTGCGTGCCTCGGTCACCAGCGGCACCGTGGTGCTGCGGCGGCCGCCGAAGACGAAGGCGTCGATCGGCACGCCCTCGGCGTCGTCCCACTGGTGGTCGAGCACCGGGTTGTTGGTGGCGGCCACGGTGAAGCGCGAGTTCGGATGCGCGGCGGCGCGCGGCTTGCCGTTCGGCTCGGGGTTGGCCTTGGCGATCTCGGGCGTCCAGTCGCGGCCTTGCCAGTCGACGAGGTGCGCGGGCGGCTCCTCGGTCATGCCCTCCCACCACACATCGCCTTCGTCGGTGAGCGCGACGTTGGTGAAGATGACGTCGCGCTTCAGCGAATCCATGCAGTTCGGATTCGTGTGGTAGTTCGTGCCCGGGGCGACGCCGAAGTAGCCCGCCTCCGGGTTGATCGCATAGAGGCGGCCGTCGCTGTGCGGCTTGATCCAGGCGATGTCGTCGCCAATGGTGGTGACCTTCCAGCCGTCGAAGCCGGCCGGCGGCACGAGCATGCTGAAGTTGGTCTTGCCGCAGGCGCTGGGGAACGCGGCGGCCACGTGGTACTTCTTGCCCTGCGGCGAGGTGACGCCGAGGATGAGCATGTGCTCGGCCAGCCAGCCCTGGTCGCGGCCCATGTTGCTGGCAATGCGCAGCGCGAAGCACTTCTTGCCCAGCAGCGCATTGCCGCCGTAGCCGGAGCCATAGCTCCAGATCTCGCGCGTGGCCGGGTAATGGACGATGTACTTGACCTCGTTGCAGGGCCAGGCGGCATCGTTCTGGCCGGGCTGCAACGGTGCGCCCACGGTGTGCACACACGGCACGAAGGCGCCGTCGTCGCCCAGCACCTCGAGCGCGCCGCGGCCCATGCGCGTCATGACGCGCATGCTCACGGCCACGTAGGGGCTGTCGGTGAGCTCCACGCCGATGTGCGAGATGTGGCTGCCGAGCGGTCCCATCGAGAACGGCACCACGTAGAGCGTGCGGCCACGCATGGCCCCGCGGAACAGCCCCGGCGTGCCGTCAGGACGACCGGTCTGCAGCACCTGCCGCATCTCGGCCGGCGCCACCCAGTTGTTCGTGGGGCCGGCGTCTTCCTTGCGCTCGGTGCAGATGTAGGTGCGGTCCTCGACGCGTGCCACGTCGGCCGGGTCGCTGCGCGCCAGATAGCTGCCGGGGCGCAGCTTCTCGTTGAGCTTGAGCAATGTGCCGCCGGCGACGAGCTGGTCGACGAGACGTCGGTACTCGGCGTCGCTGCCGTCGCACCAATAGACTTCGCTGGCTTCGGTGAGGGCAGCCACCTCGGCCACCCACTCGACGAGACGGGTGTGCTTGACGTAGGCCGGCACATTCAGGCGCAGCCCCTCCAGCGCGGGACGGTTCATGTGGGAAGCTCCGATCATGGGTAGGTCGATAAGACGGGATGGGGCGAGCCTCGTCGAGATCGGCGCCGGCGCCGCGCCAGTGCGCAGACGGGGTTCGCCCCATGCCGCCCCGGGTGTCCCCGCGGCTCTCGAAAGGGCCGCGTTTACCTGGGAAGGACGGTCATTCTCAGTCCAATGTACCCAGCCCGTAACCGCCGCAGCCCGGGGGGCTATGCGTTTTCCGTATGGCTTTATGCGCACCCACGGAGCCGACGCGTGAGGGTGTTGCAGGTCTGCACTGGCCGCGCGCAGGAAGTCACGATCGGCTCCCGCCGGGTGTTGACGGCGATTGCCAAGCGCCCGCGCAAGGGCGCCGTCGAGGTTGGCGCTCTCGGCCTCGAAGGCGACGAGCAGGCCGACCCGAGCGTGCACGGCGGGCGCAGCAAAGCCGTCTACGCCTACCCGAGCGAACACCACGCCTTCTGGCGCACGGTGCGCGCGCAGGCGCGTGTGTCGCTGTGGGACGAGCCGATCCCGCCCGGCCTCTTCGGCGAGAACCTCGTGCTCGAGGGCCTTAGCGAAGACCGGCTGTGGATCGGCGACCGCCTGCGCCTGCCCGGGTGCGTGCTCGCCGTGAGCGAACCGCGCTTCCCGTGCTTCAAGTTCAACGCCGCGATGGGCTTCACGCACGCGGCCAAGCTGATGGTGCAGTCGGGCTTCTGCGGCGCCTATTTCGGCGTCATCGAGCCGGGCACCGTGAGCGCGGGCGATGCCGTCGAGCTGCTCCCCGGCCCGCGCGAGGTGAACCTGCGCGATCTGTTCAGGTCACGCGCCCGGGCCTGAAACGCCGCGCCTGCTGCCTGCAGCGTCCAGGCGCCGCCGCTCCCAGCGGAAGAGCACGCCGGTGAGCACCATCACGCCGACATAGCGCGTGACGTGGAAGGCCGCCACCACCGGCACGCCCAGCTGCAGCACCTTCGCGGTGATCGTCATCTCGGCGATGCCGCCCGGCGAGGTGCCGAGCATCACCGTCGCCGGGTGCAGGCCGAAGAGGCGGGCCAGCGCCCAGGCGAAGACGGCCGAGGCCACGATCATCGCCACGGTGCCGATCGCGACGGCACCGAGCCAGCGTGGCGCGGCCCGCGCGAAGTCCGGCGTGAAGCGGCTGCCCAACGCCACGCCGATCAACACCTGCGCCGCCGGACTCGCCCACGCCGGCAGGGCCGACAGCGACACCTCGGTGGCCGTGAGCGCTGCCGTCGCGGCGAGCGAGCCCAGCACCCAGGGGTTGGGCACGCGAAGCCGGTGGAACAGCGCCATGCCGGCAGCGCTGGATGCGCCCAGCAGTGCCAGCCCCAGCGGCCGCACGGCCTGCTCGGCCGGCAGCGCGGGGTCGGCCCCCATCACGCCGAGCGTCTGGAAGCCGAAGGGGACGAGCGCAACCACCATCAGCACGCGCAGCGAATGCGCCGCCGCCACGCGGTCGATGGCACCGCCTTGCCGCTCGGCCATGAGCGCCATCTCCGAGGCGCCGCCGATGGCGGCTGCGAAGAAGGCCCCGGCGCGGTCCGCACGCATCTCGGGGCTGGCCCACAGCAGCCAGCGGTAGAAGGCATAGCCCAGCAACAGCGCCCAGGCCACGCCCGCCAGCAGCGCCGGCGCCAGGCGCGGCATCAGTGCCACCACCTCGGGCGTGAAGTACAGCCCGATGACCATGCCGATGACCCACTGGCCAACGTTGCGCAGGCGGCTGGAGGTCGCGAGCGGTGCGCCGGCAACGCCGAGCGCGGCGGTCAGGAACAGTGGCCCCAGCATCCAGGGCAGCGGCACGTGCAGCCGGGCACACGCGGCGCCTGCGGCCGCCGCAGCCGCGAGCGTGGCGACGATGCGCAGACCACGGCGCGTGAGGTCGACGCGCGTCGTGGGCCCTGGATGTGGATCGCGCACGGAAGGCGCCGCGTTCCGCTCAGCGTGCGGCCGTCGCGGATGCAGCGGTGGTGGCTGAGGTCGTTGAGGTCGCTGAGCTCGCCGAGGTCGTCGGTGCCGCCTTGGCCAGGGTCTCCGCGGGCACTGCGGAGTCCAGGCGCGGGTAGTCGGTGTAGCCCGCCGCGGCGGTCGCCCCGCTCACGTAGTAGGTCTTGCTGTCAGGCACGCCGAGCACCGCGCGGGCACGAAAGCGCGCCGCGAGGTCGGGGTTGGCAATGAACGGCTTGCCGAAAGCCACCAGGTCCGCCGAGCCGCCCGCCACCGCCGCCTCGGCCATCTCGTGCGTGTAGCCGTTGTTCACCATCCAGACGCCTGCAAAGTGACGGCGCAGGGCCGAATAGTCGAACGGCCAGGCGTCGCGCGGCCCGCCGGTCTGGCCCTCGATGACATGCAGGTAGGCCAGGCCGAGCGGGGCCAGCGCGTCCAGCGCGCGCTCGAAGAGCGGCTGCGCCTCGCTGTCCGGTGCGTCGCCGGGCAGCGGGTTGGCCGGCGAGATGCGCAGGCCCGTGCGCCCACCACCGACCGCGCCGGCGACGGCGCGCATCACCTCCAGCAACAGCCGCATGCGGCCCTCGATGCTGCCGCCGTAGGCGCTGCCGACCCGGTCGTTGATGCTGTCGCGCAGGAACTGGTCGATCAGGTAGCCGTTGGCGCCATGCACCTCGACGCCGTCGAAGCCGGCATCGAGCGCATTGAGCGCGCCCTGCCGGTACAGCGCCACGATCGGCGGGATCTCCTCGTCGCGCAGCGCACGCGGCGGCGAGCAGGGCACGAGCCCCTCGTCGGTGAAGGCCTTGCGCGAGGCGGCGCGCGCCGTGCTGGACACCGGCGGCGCGCCGCCCGGCTGCAGGGAGAAGTGCGAGATGCGCCCCACGTGCCAGAGCTGCGCGACGATGCGGCCGCCACGCGCGTGCACCGCGTCCGTGATGCGGCGCCAGCCGGCGAGCTGCTCGGCGCTGTGGATGCCGGGTGCGTCGCGGTAGCCGCGGCCTTCGGGGCACACCTGCGTCGCCTCGCTGACGATGAGCGCGGCGCCGCTGGCGGGGTCGGCACGCTGGGCGTAGTACTCGGCCATCAGCAGCGTGGGCACGTTGCCGGGGGCGGCCCGGTTGCGCGTCAGCGGCGCCATCACGACGCGCGTGGCGAGCTCGCCGATGTCGCCCAGGCGCAGTGGATCGAAGAGGGTGGTCATCGGGCAAGCGTAGCGCAGGGCGGCGGCGCGGCCAGCCACACCCGAACGCAGGGCGCGGGGCACCGCGTCGGGCTGCCGCACGGTTCCCGCCGGCTGGTACGGCGCCGACCAGGCCACCGAGGTGGCAACATCCGGCCCATGCTCGCCTACCGCCACGCCTTCCACGCCGGCAACCACGCCGACGTCCTCAAGCACCTGGTGCTGGCGCAACTGCTCGCCTATCTCAACGAGAAGGAGAAAGGCTGGCGCTATGTCGACACGCATGCGGGTGCCGGCGGTTATTCGCTCGAAAGCGCCTATGCGCAGAAGCACCGCGAGTTCGACGCCGGCGTCGGCCGGCTCCTGCAGCGCGCCGGCCCGCCAACGGCGATGCCGGCGCCCGTGGCCGCCTATCTGGCGCTGGTGCGCCAGTTCAACGACGGCGGCGCGTTGACGCAGTACCCGGGCTCGCCCGGCATCGCGCGCGCGCTGATGCGGCCGCAGGACCAGCTGCGCCTGTTCGAGCTGCATCCGACCGAACACAAGATCCTCGAGAGTTACCTCGGCGCCGAGGTCGGCTGCGAGGTGCGCCTGGCCGACGGTTACACGGCGCTGAAATCGGTGCTGCCGCCGCCCACGCGGCGCGGCGTGACGCTCATCGACCCGCCCTACGAGTTGAAGACCGACTACTCCAAGGCGCTCGGCGCCATGCGAGAGGCATTGACCCGCTTCCCCGAGGGCATCGTGATGGTCTGGCTGCCGCAGGTGCAACTGGTGGAGGCCGTGCAGCTGCCGCAGCGCCTGAAGGCGAGCGCCGAGACGCAGGCCAAGAAGGGCTGGCTGCACGCCCGCTTGACGGTGGCCGAGGCGGGCGAGCGTGGCTTCGGCATGATGGGCAGCAGCGTCTTCATCGCCAACCCGCCGCACACGCTGCACGGCGTGCTGCAGCCGCTGCTGCCGTGGCTGGCGCGCGAGCTGGCGCAGTTCGACGGCGCCAAGGGATTCGTGGAGAAGTCGGCCTCGACCTGAGCGACAGCCTGGCGGTCGCCGCGCGCAGCTCGCTGCGTACGCTGGCGCTACCGCCGCAACGCGGCAACCGCGGCAACCGCGCAGCGGGCCGCCCCGGCCGTCAGCCCGCCTTGGGGCGCGCAAGCCGCCAGACCATCGCCCCCAGCGCGGCAACGCCCACGAGCAGCACCGCCCAGAGCAGCATCGGGCGCCACTCGGCCAGCCGCTGGCGCCACGCCTCATCGCGCGCGACGGCCTCGTTCTCGCTCCAGGCCCCGAGCGCTGCGCGGCCCAGGCGCGGCCGTTCCTGGTCGAGGGCGGGCACGAGCGTGCCGATGGGCAAAGCGCCGGGCGCCGCGTCGGCCGAGCCCGCGAGCAACCGGTACGGGGGCTGGCCCTGCGCGGCAAAGACGAGGCTCGACAGCCGTGCTTGCAGCGCCAGCGGCGCCGCCGGCAGCGGCCCCGATCGCGGGTCGGGCACGAGGCGCAGGTAGCGCACGCTCGCCTGCAGCGCCAGCGGCGGCGGCCGATCGACGGCGCCGCCGCGCTCGAGGCGATAGAAGACGGTCTGCGCGAGATCACGCCAGGGCTCGTCGGTCTTCGACCGGCCCTGCACGCGCACGGGCGCCACGCGATGCGCGGCCGGCAGTTGCAGGTCGATCTCGACCACCGGCAGCACGGCACCGAGGTCGTAGTGCAGCGCACCCGGGGCTTCCTGCGCCGACGGCGCCGGGCCGGGCTTCGCGGTCGCGATGGCCGTTGCCCCTGCGGCGGCTCCCGGTACCGGCTGCACGGCGAGCGCCGTGGGCGGATCGAGCACGACGCTGCTGCGCAGCGGGCGCACCTGCATCACCGTGCCGAGCGCCGGCGCGTTGGCCGGGTCCGCCCAGCGCAGGCGCACGAAACGCGGCGCGCCGCCCGCGGGCAGCATCACGTTCGGTTGTGTCAAGCGCCCGGCAGCCGATTCGAGCGCGAGCACCTGGCCGCCACCCGCCGGGCGCCACTGGCGCAGGTCGTCGCTGACGGCCAGGTCGAAGGCGGCGCTGAACTCCGCCGGTCCGCTCCAGGTGAGCCGCAACGAGGTCGGCGGCGCTTCGTCGCGGACGCGCTCGCCGAGGTCGAACAGCCAACCGGGCGCGTGGCCCGCCGGGGCCGACGGCGATGCAGCGCCTGCCGTGCGGCTTGGCACGGCGAGCCGGCGCACGGTGATGCGGTCGCCCACGACCTGCACCTCGATCGGGCTGGCCGGCTCGGCCTCGCCTTGCCGACGTGCCGGCAAGGGGTACAAGTCCGCAAGGCGCACGGCTTCCGCGGCCTGCGCTTCGCTGGCGCGTGGCACCAG
>JAEUPE010000034.1 GCA_016790435.1 Rubrivivax sp.
CACCATCGAGGACGTGCTCGAGGAGATCGTCGGCGAGATCGAGGACGAGTTCGACGAGCAGGAGCGCGAGAACGGCATCTACACGCTGGCCGACGGCACGCACCGCGTCGCCGGCGACGTCGCCATCGCCGCCGTGAACGAAGCCTTCACGACCCGCCTGCCCGAAGGCGAGTTCGACACCATCGGCGGGCTCGTCGCGCACGAACTCGGCCAGGTGCCGCGCCGGGGCGAGGCGCTCGAGCTGGGCGGCCTGCGCTTCACCGTGATGTTGACGCGAGGCGGTGCCGTGCGCTGGTTCCGCGTCGCGCGCGTGCCCAAGCCCGAGCCGGCCGAGGGCGGCGATGTCGATTGACCGCGCGGCCTGACGGAGCCGGGCGCGGCGCGGGCGGCCCGGGCGCCGGCGGGGCCACCGGCCGCAGCCGCCACGGGCTGGCGGCTGCAGAGCCGGCCCTGCTGGCCGCGCTGGGCGCGATCCAGACCTTCGCCTTCGTGCGCACAGCATGGTGGCCGCTGCCGCTGCTGGCGGCGGCGGTGTTGGCGGCCTGCCTCTGGCGTGCCAGGCCGGCGCGGGCCTTCCTCCTCGGCTGGTGCTTCGGCACCGGCTGGCTGCTGGCGGGGGTGTGGTGGCTGTTCATCAGCATGCACCGCTACGGCGGCCTGCCGTCGCCCCTCGCCGCGACGGCGGTGTTGGCGCTGGCCTCGCTGTTGTCGCTCTATCTGGGCGCCGCCACAGCGGCGTTCGCGCGTTGGCGATCGGGTGCGCCGGGCCCGGATGCACTGCTGTTCGCGGCGCTGTGGCTGCTGGCCGAACTGGCGCGCGGCGTCGTGTTCACGGGCTTCCCCTGGGTGGCCTCCGGATACGCCCAGGTCGACGCACCCCTGGCGGCGCTGGCACCCTGGGCCGGGGTCTATGGCATCGGCGCTGCCGGCGCCGGCATGGCTGCGTGGCTGGGGCTGGCCGCGTCGGCGCGCCGATGGGCGCCCGCGGTCGTCGTGGCAGTTTTGCTGGGTTCGCTGTCGTTCCTGCCGGTGCCGAGCTTCACGCGGCCGGCCGGCGACCTCACCGTGGCCCTGGTGCAGACCAACGTGCCTCAGGACGAGTAGTTCGACGCCGAGCGCATGCCGCAGACGCTGGCGGCGGAGCAGAAGGCGTTGCTCACGGCGCGCGCCGACCTCGTGGTGGTGCCGGAGACGGCCGTGCCGCTGCTGCCCGGACAGTTGCAGGACTTTTCGCCCGGCTACTGGCAGGGCCTGCTCGACCACTACTCGGCCGGCGGCGCCGGGGCCGGGCGCGCAGCGCTGATCGGTCTGCCCATGGGTGACTTCGATCGCGGCTACACGAACTCCGTGGTCGGCCTGCCGGCGCCAGCCGCGGGCCCGTCGGGTTCCTCCCATGCCGAGGCGTACCGCTACGACAAGGCGCACCTCGTGCCCTTCGGCGAGTTCATTCCCTACGGCTTCCGCTGGTTCACGGAGTTGATGAATATCCCGCTTGGGGATTTCGCGCGAGGGCGACTCGACCCGCCGTCGTTCCTGGCAGCAGGACAGCGCGTCGCGCCCAACATCTGCTACGAGGACCTCTTCGGCGAGGAACTGGCGCGCCGGTGGGTGGGCGGTGCCGCCGCCGCGCCGACGCTGATGGCCAACCTCAGCAACATCGCGTGGTTCGGCCCGACGATCGCGGTGGACCAGCATCTGCACATCTCGCGCCTGCGCACGCTCGAGTTCCAGGTGCCGATGGTGCGTGCCACCAATACCGGCGCTACGGCAGCCATCACGCACGAGGCACTGGTGGCGGCCATGGTAGTGCCGCACACGCGCGGCACGCTCGTGGCCAAGGTGCAGGGACGCGAGGGCGTGACGCCCTATGCGTGGTGGGCCGGCCGCTTCGGCCTGGCGCCGCTGGCGCTGGCCGCTGCAGCGGTATGCGTCGCGTTCATGCCGCGCGCGCGCCGCCGACGCGGCGAGAGTCCCTCCGAGAACTAGCCCGCCCGTGCACCCATTCGAACGAGGCGGCCTGGGCGCGCCTGGCTGAGTGCGCCGTCGCGCTGCACGGCCTGCCCGGCCACCCACGTGCCCACGTAACCTTCGCCCACCTGCAGAAAGCGCTTGCCGCCCGCCGGCAGGTCGCGCACCAGGCGGGGCATGCCCACGGCCAGCCGGGCCGGGTCGATGACATTCAGGTCGGCCCGCAGCCCTGGCGCGATGCGCCCGCGGTCGGCCAGGCCCATGAACTGCGCATTGCGTGAGCTCAGCATCTGCACCGCCGCGGGCAGCGAGAGCCGGCCGGTGGCGCGGTCGCGCACCCAGTGCGTGAGCAGGAAGGTGGTGCAGCTCGCGTCGCAGATGGTGCCCACGTGCGCGCCGGCGTCCGAGAGGCCGAAGAGGGCGCGCGGGTGGCCGAGCATCTCGCGCACCACCTCGAGCGAGCCGTCGTTGTAGTTGAAGATCGGGAAGTAGATGAGCTGGCTGCCGTCTCCGGCACTCAGGTGGTCGTACAGCACCTCGAGCGCCGGCGCGCCGCGCTGCTTCGCCATCGCCCCGAAGCTCTGCGCCAACGAGGGTTCGTAGTTCGGGTGTGCGCTGCCTGTGCCGCCCTGCGCGTCGAGCGGGAACATGCGCCACGCGATCATCTCGACGCGCGCCAGCAGCAGGTCCACCAGCGGCGGCACCGAGCTGCCGTCGCCCGAGAGCCGCTCGCTCTTCTCGGCCAGGATGCGCGTGCGCCGCGCCGGCTCGCGCAGCGCCGCAGCGCGCTCGGCGAGCGGCAGTTGCGCCACTTCCTTGTAGCCCGGAAAGCCCATGAAGATGTGCGTTGCCGCATCGAGCCCGCTGATGACGCCGATGCCGCGCGGCGCTGCCTGCAGAAAGAGCGGCAGGCCCTGCGCCACCGCCGCGTCGACGCGCTCGCGCATGCGCTTCCACTGCTCGCCGCCGGGGTCGCGCTGCATCCAGCTCATGGACAGCGGCCGGCCGGCGGCGCGCGCGAGCGTCTCGACGAGGTCGAACTCGGCGTCGAAGCCGTCGGGGCCGCGCAGGACGTCGAAGTCGTTGACCATCTGCACGACGCCGTGCCCAAGGCCGCGGAAAGCCTCGCCGAGGCCGGCCAGCTCGGCCGCGCCGGCCTCGGACGCGGGCGTGGCCGTGCCGCGCGAAGTGCGGTGGTTGTCGGTGCGGCCGCTGGAGAAGCCGGCCGCGCCGGCCTCGAGCGCCTCGCGCAGCAGCGCGCGCATGGCGGCGATGTCGGCCTCGGTGGCCGGCGCCTGCGCCAGCGCGCGGTCCTGCATCACGGCCATGCGCAGCGGGTCGTGCGGCACCTGCACCAGGAAGTCGAGCGTGTGCGGCATGGCGTCCAGCGCATCCATGTACTGCGGGAAGCTCTGCCAGTTGAACTTCACGCCTTCGAGCAGCGCGACGCCGGGGATGTCTTCCACGCCCTCCATCAGGGCGATGAGCTCGGCCTCGCGCCCGGGCACGTGGGGTGCGAAGCCGACGCCGCAGTTGCCCATCACCACCGTCGTCACGCCGTGGTGGATGCTCGGGCTGAAGGTCTGATCCCAGCTCGCCTGGCCGTCGTAGTGCGTGTGGACGTCGACGAAGCCGGGCGTCACCCAGGCGCCGTCGGCGCGCACTCGTTCGCGCGCGGCGTCCGTGATGCGGCCCTCGCGCCGCACCTCGACGATGCGGCCGCCTTGCACGGCCACGTCGGCGGTGAAGGGTTCGGCACCGGTGCCGTCGACGACGGTGCCGCCTTCAATGACCCAATCGAGCATCCTTGCGTCTCCAGACAGTGGCCAGTGTGAGACCGGACACGATGTGCCACATGCCCCACAGGCTGGCGATGATGACCATGCCGAGGTCGGCGTTGAACTGCACCGCGATGATGCCCAGCGCCAAGCCCGAGTTCTGCATGCCGCCCTCGATGACGACGGCACGGCGGTCGCGTTCGCTCAGGCGGAAGGCGAGCGCGGCGAGGAAGCCGAGCGCCAGGCCGGCGGCGTTGTGCGCGATGACGAGCCCGATCTGCGGCAGCAGCTGCACGTTGAGCAGGTGACGCTCGCGCACGAGCCCGAGCGCAATGAAGGCGAAGAGCGCGAAGAGGCTGAAGCGGCCGAGCGGCTTGCGCAGCTTCTTCGTGAATTCGGGCCAGCGGTGGTTGACGAAGAGGCCGAGCGCCATGGGCACGGCCAGCAGCACGAGCAGGCTCCACCAGATGGCCGAGGCGTCGATGTCGAGCTTGCGAAGCCATGCCGCCGTGGCCGGGTTGCTGGCCACCATCCAGGTGAAGTTGAACGGCGTCAGCAGCAGCGCCAGCAGCGCCGCCACGGCCGAGATGCTGATCGAAAGCGCCGTGTTGCCGCGCCCGTAGTGGGTGACGTAGTTCGACAGCGAGCCGCCCGGGCAGCAGGCCACCAGGATCATCGCGGCCTCGGTGTTGGGCGGCAGGTCCAGGGCCAGCGTTGCCAGCCAGGTGCCTACGGGCAGCAGCACGAACTGCGGCACGAGGCCGCCGACGACGGCGCGCGGCGTCTGCGCCACGCCCTTGAAGTCCTGCACGCGCAGCTCGAGCGCCACGGAGAAGACCATCACCATGAGCACGAGGCTCAGCACGAGCTGCTGCGTCGTCATGGGCGGCGAGCGTAATGGAGTCGAAGGGATGGCGCCCGCCCGTAAACTCAAGGGTTTACGCCAGCGCATCCTTGCGCGCACTCGCGCGTTGACTGCGCGACCTCCGCCACCTCGCCCGACCGCCCATGCTGACCTTCCAGCAGATCATCCTCCGCCTCCAGGACTACTGGGACCGCCAAGGCTGCGCGCTGCTGCAGCCCTACGACATGGAAGTGGGCGCGGGCACGAGCCATACCGCCACCTTCCTGCGCGCGCTCGGCCCCGAACCCTGGAAGGCGGCCTACGTTCAACCCAGCCGCCGCCCCAAGGACGGCCGCTACGGCAACAACCCCAACCGCCTGCAGCACTACTACCAATACCAGGTGGTGCTGAAGCCGGCGCCTGCGGACATCCTCGAGCTGTACCTCGGCAGCCTGGAGGCGCTCGGCTTCGATCTCAAGGTCAATGACGTGCGCTTCGTCGAGGACGATTGGGAGAACCCGACGCTCGGTGCCTGGGGCCTGGGCTGGGAGGTCTGGCTCAACGGCATGGAGGTGACGCAGTTCACCTACTTCCAGCAGGTGGGCGGCATCGACTGCAAGCCGCTCACCGGCGAGATCACCTACGGGCTGGAACGCCTGGCGATGTACCTGCAGGGCGTGGAGAACGTCTACGACCTGACCTGGACCGAGGGGCCGGGTGGCAAGCTGACCTACCGCGACGTGTACCACCAGAACGAGGTCGAGCAGAGCACGTACAACTTCGAGCACAGCGATGTCGAGTTCCTGCTCTCGGCTTTCACGGCGCACGAGAAGCAGGCGAAGCTGCTGATGGAGCAGCGGCTCGCGCTGCCTGCCTACGAGCAGGTGCTGAAGGCGGCGCACACCTTCAACCTGCTCGACGCGCGCGGGGCGATCAGCGTCACCGAGCGGGCGGCCTACATCGGGCGTATCCGCAACCTCGCGCGCGCCGTGGCGCAGAGCTATCTGGACAGCCGGGCGCGGCTCGGTTTCCCGATGGCGCCGCGAGCCTGGGCCGACGAGGTGACGGCGCAGCTGGCCGCGGCCGCCGAACGTGACCGCAAGGCAGGCAAGTCGACCGGGGAGGTGCCGGCATGACCGCGCGCAACCTGCTCGTCGAACTGCGCGTCGAGGAACTGCCGCCCAAGGCGCTGAAGAAGCTGGGCGAGGCCTTCGGGCACGGCCTGCTGGCCTCGCTGAAGGCGCAGGGGCTGGCGATAGAAACCTCGGTGCTGACGACCTTTGCCACGCCGCGGCGCTTGGCGGCGCACGTGAGCCATGTGCTGCCGGCCGCGCCTGACAAGTCCGTCTCGCACAAGCTGATGCCAGCCACGGTGGCGCTCGACGCGAGTGGCCAGCCGACGCCCGCCCTCATCAAGAAGCTGGCGACGCTCGGCGTCGACGCAGCGGCCGACGCCGGGGTCCTGTCGCGACTTGCGCGCCGGGCCGACGGCAAGGCAGAAGCGCTCTTCCTCGAGGCCGTGCAGGCCGGCGCTCTGCTGGCCGAGGGCCTGCAGAAGGCGCTCGACGACACCCTGGCGCGCCTGCCCATTCCGAAAGTGATGCAGTACCAGCTCGCCGACGGCTGGCAGAGCGTGAGCTTCGTGCGCCCGGCGCATGGCCTGGTCGCGCTGCACGGTGCCGAAGTCGTGCCGTTGTCCGCGCTTGGCCTCGAGTCCGGCCGCCAGACCCAAGGCCACCGTTTCGAGGCGGCGATGGACCCGGTGGTACTGCAGGACGCCGACCACTACGCGCGCCAGCTCGACGAGCAAGGCGGCGTCATTGCCGGCTTCGAGACGCGCCGGGCCGAACTGCTGCGGCAGCTGCATGCGGCTGCCACGCGCGAGGGGCTCAGTCCGATCGACGACGAAGCCCTGCTCGACGAGGTCGCGGCGCTGGTCGAGCGGCCGCACGTGCTCACCTGCCGTTTCGAGCGCGAGTTCCTCGCCGTGCCGCAGGAGTGCCTCATCTTGACGATGAAGGCCAACCAGAAGTACTTCCCGCTGCTCGATGCCGAAGGCCGGCTCACCGAGCGCTTTCTCGTCGTCAGCAACATCCGGCCGGCCGACGCTAGCCGCGTCGTGCAGGGCAACGAGCGCGTCGTGCGGCCGCGCCTGGCGGACGCCAAGTTCTTCTTCGACCAGGACCGCAAGCGGACGCTCGCCTCGCGCGTGCCCGGGCTGGCCCGCGTGGTCTACCACGGCAAGCTCGGCACCCAGGGCGAGCGCGTGGAGCGTGTGCGCCAGATCGCGCGGCGCGTCGGCGAGTTGCTCGGCGGCGAACGCGGAGGGCTCGCGCTCGCCGACCTCGCCGACGAAGCGGCCACGCTCGCCAAAGCCGACCTGCTCACCGACATGGTGGGCGAGTTCCCCGAGCTGCAGGGCATCATGGGCGCGTACTACGCGCGCCACGACGGACACCTTGAGGCCATCGCCGAGGCCATCGAAGACCACTACAAGCCGCGCTTCGCCGGCGACACCTTGCCACGCGGCGATGTCGGGCTCGCCCTGGCGCTGGCCGACAAGCTGGAGACGCTGGCCGGCTTGTTCGGCATCGGCCAGCTGCCCACAGGCGACAAGGACCCGTTCGGGCTGCGCCGGCACGCGCTGGGCGTGATCCGCATGCTCATCGAGCGTGACCTGCCGCTAGCGGTGCCGCAGCTGGTGGCCATCGCCTTCCAGGCGTTTCCGGCCACGCATGGGCAGGCCCAGGCCGAGGTGCAGCACTTCGTCTACGAGCGCCTGGTCGGCGCGCTGCGAGAGCAGGGCTACTCGGCGCAGGAGGTCGACGCCGTGGTGGCGCTGCGGCCCGACCGCTGGGGCGGGATCCCACGCCGTCTGGCGGCGGTGCGGGCCTTCGCGGCGATGCCGGAATCGGCCTCCCTGGCGGCGGCCAACAAGCGCGTGGGCAACATCCTGCGCAAGAGCGACGGCGGCGAAGACGCCACGCTGACGGCCCCGGCGGTGGACGCCGCGCTCCTCGTCGAGCCGGCCGAGCGCGAGCTGCACGCCGCGCTGGGGATCGTCGCGCCGCGTGCCGAACAGGCCTTCGCAGCCGGCGACCTGGCCGGATCGCTGCGTGAACTGGCTGCACTGAAGGCGCCGGTGGATGCCTTCTTCGACAAGGTCATGGTGAACGCCGAAGACCCGGCGCTGCGCCGCAACCGCCTCGCGCTGCTGGCCCTGCTGCACCGCGCGATGAACCGGGTGGCCGATCTGTCGCGCCTGGCGACCTGAACGCCGCACTCGGGCCGCAGTTCAGTTCACCCAGGGAGGCGCCGCATGCACTCGACGAAGCTCATCATCCTCGGCCGCGACGGCATCCTCAACAAGTACCGCGAGGACCACGTCAAGGCACCGGCGGAATGGGTGCCGATCCCGGGGGCCCTGGAGGCGGTGGCGAGGCTGAACCACGCCGGCTGGCATGCGGTGGTGGCCACCAACCAGGCCGGCATCGGCCGCGGTCTCATCGACATGGCCTCGGTCAACGCCGTGCACACGCACATGAACCAGATGCTGCTGGCGCAAGGCGGGCGGCTCGACGCCGTGTTCTTCTGCCCGCACACACCCGAGGATGGCTGCAACTGCCGCAAGCCGCAGCCGGGCATGATGCGCGACATCGGCCAGCGCTACGGCGTGGACCTGCACAACGTGCCCATGGTGTGCGACACGCTGCGTGACCTGCAGGCGGCACAGGCCGCAGGCTGCGAGCCTCACCTGGTGCGCACCGGCCGCGCCGCCGCCCTCACCGCAGAGCAGGTGCAGCAGATGCTCGACAAGGTGCCGGGCGCGACCATGCACGCCGACCTCGGCGCCTTCGCCGAGTTCCTGTTGCGGCGGGACCACGCCGACCTCTCGACGCACGGGAGCCTCGCCTGATGGCGGCTGCATCGGCCTCGGCGGCCTCGACGACGGCCCTCGCGGCGCTGCGCTCGCTGCTCTTCGTGCTCTGGATGGCTGTCACCGTGGTGCCGTGGGCGCTGGCCGTGCTCGTGATGTCGCTCTTCGTCAGCAGCACCACGATGTACTGGGCCTGCGCGGGCTGGCTGCGGGTGGCCATCTGGGGCTGCAAGGTCATCTGCGGCGTGCGGGCGCGTGTCTCCGGCCTGGAGAACGTGCCGACCGCCGCTGATGCGAAAGGCGCCGTGCTTCTCGCGCCCAAGCACCAGAGCACCTGGGAAACTTTCGCCTTCCCGACGCTGATGCCGCACCCGCTGGCCTACGTCTTCAAGCGCGAGCTGCTGTACATCCCCTTCTTTGGCTGGGCGATGGCACGCATGGACATGATCCACATCGATCGCAGCAAGCGCGCCGAGGCGTGGAACCGGGTGGCCGAGCAGGGCCGGCGCCTCTTCGCCGAGGGCGTGTGGGTGATCATGTTTCCCGAGGGCACGCGCACGCCGCGTGGCGGCCAGGGCACCTACAAGACCGGCGCGTCGCGCTTGGCCGTGGCCACCGGCGTGCCGGTGGTGCCGATCGCCGTGACTTCGGCGCGCTGCTGGCCGCGCAAGAGCTTTCTGGTCCGACCCGGGGTGATCGATGTGTCGATCGGCCCGCCGATCGCGAGCGCCGGGCGCGACGCCGAGCAGGTGATGCGCGAGGTCGAGGCATGGATCGAGGCCGAGATGCGCCGCCTCGACCCCGAGGCCTACGCATCCACGGAGGTGCGCGTTTGAGCGCGGTGCCTACAATGTCGGCTCATGCCGAGCGCCAAGGCGCCCCGATCGCCGAACCTGCAGCCGACCCAGCTCTCGCTGTTCGACTCCGTGCCTGAAGGTGAGGCGGCGGAAGCTGCCCGACCGGTGCGCTGGCCGCGCCAGGGGCCGCCGGAGATGGAGAACAGGCCGCCGGCACCTGCGCCAGTGCCTGTCACGCCGCCGCAGCACCGGCACCCGCAGGCGGCGCGCGAGATCCGACTTGGCGAGCATTGCGTGGCCTATGCCTTCCGGCGCGGCCGCCGCCGCACCATCGGCTTTGTCGTCGGCCCCGAAGGGCTGACGGTGAGCGCCCCGCGCTGGGTGGGCGTGGGCGAGGTCGAGGCGGCGCTGCGCGAGAAGGGCAGTTGGATCCTGCGCAAGCTGCACGAGCAGCAGGAGCGCTCGCGCCGCCTGGAGCGGGCCCGCATCGAGTGGCGCGACGGCGCCACCGTGCCCTTTCTCGGCGAGGCGGTCATCCTCGTCATCGACCCGCGCATCACCGGTTCGGTGTTGCAGCAGGCGGAGGCGACGCTGCCCGGCGTGCCATCCCTCACCTTGCACCTCGGTCTGCCGCAGGAGGCTGAACCCGAGCAGATCCGCGACGCCGTGCAAAGCTGGCTGCAGCGGCAGGCCAAGCGGATCTTCGAGGAGCGTTGCGCCGTCTTCTCCGAGCGGCTGGGCGTGCGCGTGCGGCGCCTGTCGCTGAGTGCCGCGGCCACGCGCTGGGGCAGCGCCAATGCCGACGGCTCGATCCGGCTGAACTGGCGCCTCGTGCACTTCGCGCTGCCGGTCATCGACTATGTCGTGACACACGAGCTCGCGCACCTGCGCGAGATGAATCACAGCCCGGCCTTCTGGGAGGTGGTGCGCTCCGCGATGCCAGGATTCGAGGCGGCGCGTGGCGCGCTGCGCACCGAGGTGCTGCCGGCGTTCGAGTGAACCGGCTTGGTGCGGCGGGGCCGAGTTGGCGCGCGCTGCAAGACGACCACCCACCTCTGGGGGCCCCGCTGGCCGGGCCGTTCCACCATTCGTAGGATGGGCGGCGAAGGGGCGACGGCGCACACTGCATCCCAGGCTGTCATTCATTGCACAGGCTTCATCGGGGAAGGTAGGGCCCGGCAGTTCCAGGGCCCTCATCAGGTAACGGCAGGCGGTTCTTCCGCCTGCCGTCTTTTTTTGCCTTGCCGCCGTCCTACGGCGGCCGTCGGCCCAAGACCGTCCGCAATGCACGGCCTCGCCGCGCGGGCCGCGCAGGCCGGGCGATGCCGTGAGCCTTCTGCGCCCGATTCACTGCGGGAACCGGGAAGAACCGCGGGACGGACCCGCGGCCACCATCGGAGCTCCGCATGAAGCGCTTCATCACCAACCTGGCCCTCGCGGCCGCACTGTCCGTTGGTGGCGCGTTCGCCGCCACCGACGCCGAAAGCCCGCAGGGCCTGCTCAAGGGCAAGCTGCCCGACAACGCGGCGGGGCTGAAGCGCGTGGCCATCACGAGCTTCGTCGTGCAGGTGGTCACCGACTTCGGCGTCGAGATGAAGCGCTCGAGCAACACCTTCTACTCGAAGGTGCACAGCCTCACGCCGGAGCAACTGCAAGGGCTGGCCGACGGCCTTTATGCGCAGATGGCGCAAGAGCTGTCGGCCGCTGGCATCGAGGTCGTGCCGGCCGATCAAGTGGCCGGCCACGCCGCGCTGGCCGACCTGCACAAGGTCGGCCGCAAGAGCCCTGCGGTCGTCAACGACAGCTCCATCAAGAAGATCAGCGCGCTCGTCGGCGCAAAAGGCCTGCCGATCGTGCTGCTGCAGCTGGGGGACCAGAAGGTGCCGAAGTACTACACCGAAGTACCCGAGGGCACCTACAGCAATCAGCTGCTCGGCTGGGACCGGCAGTCGCGCGAGTGGCTGCGCGAGAGCGACGTCCTCAACGGCCTGACGATCGTGACGGCGCAGCAGAAGATCGCCGATGACTTGAATGCCACGACGCTGGCCGTGCGGCTGACGATACCGCTCGTGGACATGGGCATCGAACGCAAGGTCAGCTTTACCGGGGGCGGCGACGTCGGCAAGGTGCGGCCCAATCCGCGCCTGGTGGAGGCCGGCACCGTCTTCTCCTTTGCTGGGCCGAATGGCAATGCGGGCCACATGACGCAGCAGATCATGGTGCTGCAGAAGCCCGTGGCCATCCAGGGCGTCAAGTTCGAAGTCGAGGCCGGCGCACCGCGCGATGGCGGGGGCCTCATCGGCGCGCTGTTCGGTGCCGCGGGCGTCAACTCGGACAAGGCCGACTTCATGGTCAAGGTCGACGCGGCCGAATTGCAGGCGGGCGCCACGGCCGCCAGCGCCGCGTTGTTCAAGGACTTGGCGCAGACGCTGGTGGCGGCGAAGTAGGGCGGGCGGGGGCTCGGCGCGCGCCCAGGTGCCGTCGGGCGGCCCGCTGCCTGAGGGGTGGACCGTATGATCGACGCGCACATCCATCCAGCCCCTGGAGCCGCCCCATGAACCTGCCCGGCCTCGACTTCCAGCTCGGCGAGGACATCGACGCCCTGCGCGACGCGGTGCGCGCCTTCGCCGAGGCCGAGATCGCGCCGCGCGCGGCCGAGATCGACCAGAGCGACCGCTTCCCGATGGACCTGTGGCGCAAGATGGGCGAGCTCGGCGTGCTCGGCATCACCGTGCCCGAGGAGTTCGGCGGCGCCGGCATGGGCTACCTCGCGCACATGGTGGCGATGGAGGAAATCAGCCGCGGCAGCGCCAGCATCGGCCTCAGCTACGGCGCGCACAGCAACCTGTGCGTGAACCAGATCAAGCGCAACGGCACCGAGGCGCAGAAGCGCAAGTACCTGCCCAAGCTCATCAGCGGCGAGCATGTCGGCGCGCTGGCCATGAGCGAACCCGGCGCGGGCAGCGACGTCATCTCCATGAAGCTCAAGGCCGAGTGGAAGGAGCCGAGCGCGGCCGGCGGTGGCTACTACCTGCTCAACGGCACCAAGATGTGGATCACCAACGGCCCCGACGCCGACACGATGGTGGTCTACGCCAAGAGCGAGCCCGAGCTCGGCGCCAGGGGCGTCACCGCCTTCCTCGTCGAGAAGGGCATGAAGGGCTTTTCCACGGCTCAGAAGCTCGACAAGCTCGGCATGCGCGGCAGCCACACCGGTGAGATGGTGTTCCACAACGTCGAGGTGCCGGCGGCCAACGTGCTCGGCGCCGTCAATGGCGGCGCCAAAGTGCTCATGAGCGGCCTCGACTACGAGCGCGCCGTGCTTGCCGCCGGGCCCATCGGCATCATGCAGGCGGTGATGGACAACGTGGTGCCCTACGTGCACGAGCGCAAGCAGTTCGGGCAGAGCATCGGCGAGTTCCAGCTCATCCAGGGCAAGCTTGCCGACATGTACACGGTGCTGCAGGCCGGTCGCGCCTTCTGCTACACGATCGGCAAGAACCTCGACAAGCTCGGCACCGAGCACGTGCGCCAGGTGCGCAAGGACTGCGCCAGCGTCATCCTGTGGTGTGCCGAGAAGGCGACGTGGATGGCCGGCGAGGGCATCCAGATCTTCGGCGGCAACGGCTACATCAACGAGTACCCGCTCGGCCGCCTCTGGCGCGACGCCAAGCTCTACGAGATCGGTGCCGGCACGAGCGAGATCCGCCGCATGCTCATCGGCCGCGAGCTCTTCGCCGAGACGATGTGAGCCCGGGCGCATGAGCGAAGAACTGCAAGACCTCCTGGCCAACAACCGCCGCTGGGCGGAAGCGACGAAGGCCCGCGAACCGGGCTTCTTCACGCGGCTGGCGCGGCAGCAGAGCCCGCGCTACATGTGGATCGGCTGCGCCGACAGCCGCGTGCCGGCCAACGAGATCACCGGCCTGGATCCGGGCGAGGTCTTCGTGCACCGCAACGTGGCCAACGTCGTCGTGCACTCGGACCTCAATGCGCTGTCGACCATCCAGTTCGCCGTGGAGCACCTGAAGGTCGAGCACATCATGGTCGTCGGCCACTACGGCTGCGCCGGCGTGCGTGCTGCCATGCGCGGGCTGCGCGTCGGGCTGGCCGACAACTGGCTGCGCCATGTGCACGACGTGCGCCTGCGCCATCGCAAGCGCATCGATCACCTGCCGCCCGAGGAGCAGGAGAACATCCTGTGCGAGATGAACGTGATCGAGCAGGTGGGCAACGTCGCGCTGTCCACGGTGCTACAGGACGCCTGGGCCCGCGGCCAGAAGGTGGCCGTGCACGGGTGGGTGTACGG
>JAEUPE010000222.1 GCA_016790435.1 Rubrivivax sp.
AGAGCCCGGTGGGGCAGATGTTCCACCAGTTCTTCGGCGAGAACATGCTGCGTGCCGACGTGTGCAACAGCGTCGAGGAACTGGGCCAGTTGCTCGACCACACCGGCCCCGTGGCGCAGAGCGAGCGCAATGCGGCGCGCATCTTCAACGCCGACCACTGCTTCTTCGTCACCAACGGCACGAGCACGAGCAACAAGATGGTCTGGCACCACTGCGTCGCGCCGGGCGACGTGGTGGTGGTCGACCGCAACTGCCACAAGAGCATCCTGCACAGCATCATCATGACCGGCGCGGTGCCGGTGTTCCTGACGCCCACGCGCAACCACCACGGCATCATCGGACCGATCCCGCAGAGCGAGTTCTCGGTCGAGAGCATCCAGCGCAAGATCGCCGCCAACCCGCTGCTGACCGGGGTGGACGCGAAGAAGGTCAAACCGCGCATCCTGACGCTGACGCAGAGCACCTACGACGGCGTGCTCTACAACACCGAGACCATCAAGCACGGGCTCGACGGCTACATCGACAACCTGCACTTCGACGAGGCGTGGCTGCCGCATGCCGCCTTCCATGAGTTCTATGGCCAGTTCCATGCCATGGGCAAGAAGCGCACGCGACCCAAAGACCAGATGGTCTGGGCGACACAGAGCACGCACAAGCTGCTCGCCGGCCTCAGCCAGGCCAGCCAGGTGCTGGTGCAGGACGCCCAGGATACGAAGCTGGACAGGCACCTCTTCAACGAGGCCTACCTGATGCACACGAGCACCTCGCCGCAGTACGCGATCATCGCCAGCTGCGATGTCGCCGCGGCCATGATGGAAGCCCCCGGCGGCAAGGCGCTCGTCGAGGAGAGCATCGCCGAGTCGCTCGACTTCCGACGTGCCATGCGCAAGGTCGACAAGGACTTCGGCAAGGACTGGTGGTTCACCGTCTGGGGCCCGCCGGGCCTGGCCGCAGAAGGCATCGGCCGCCAGGCGGACTGGATGCTGAAGGCCGGCGACAAGTGGCATGGCTTCGGCGCGCTGGCCGACGGCTTCAACATGCTCGACCCGATCAAGTGCACGATCGTGACGCCGGGCCTGGACCTCTCGGGCAAGTTCGCAAAGACCGGCATCCCGGCCAGCGTGGTGACCAAGTTCCTGGCCGAGCACGGCGTCGTCGTCGAGAAGACCGGCCTCTACTCGTTCTTCATCATGTTCACCATCGGCATCACCAAGGGCCGCTGGAACACGCTGCTGACGGCGTTGCAGCAGTTCAAGGACGACTACGACCGCAACGCGCCGATGTGGCGCATCCTGCCCGAGTTCTGTGCCAAGCACCCGCGCTACGAGCGCATGGGCCTGCGCGACCTCTGCCAGAGCATTCACGAAACCTACGCCAAGGGTGACGTGGCCCGGCTCGTGACCGACATGTACCTGTCGGACCTGCACCCGGCGATGAAGCCGAGCGACGCCTATGCCCGCATCGCGCACCGCCAGACCGAGCGCGTGGGCATCGACCAGCTCGAAGGGCGCGTGACGACCGCGCTGCTGACGCCGTACCCCCCGGGCATCCCGTTGCTCATCCCGGGCGAGCGCTTCAACCGCAAGATCGTCGACTATCTGCGCTTCACGCGCGAGTTCAACGGCGCGTTCCCGGGCTTCGACACGGATGTGCATGGCCTCGTCGAAGACGACGAGGTCGCGGGCCAACCACGCCGCTACTACGTCGACTGCGTCAAGGGCGCCTGAGAGGGAAACCGGCTGCCGTCGGCGTTTCGGCCGAACGCGCGCGCTCGGGCTGGCGGCGCCGGCCGGCGCGGTTAACCCCAGCCGTCGCCCTCAGCCCACCTCGCCGAGGTCGACGCCGCCGACCGCCTGGCTGTAGCCCCCGTCAACATAGGTGATCTCGGCCGTGACGCCGGCCGCCAGGTCGGAAAGCAGGAAGGCGGCGACGTTGCCGACGTCGTCGATGGTGATGTTGCGTTGCAGCGGCGAGGCCTGTGCAACGCCGCTCAGCAGCTTGCCGAAATCCTTGATGCCGGACGCCGCCAGCGTCTTGATGGGCCCGGCGGAGATGCCGTTAACGCGCACCCCTTTCTTGCCGAGCGCTGCGGCGAGGTAGCGCACGCTCGCCTCCAGCGAGGCCTTGGCCAGGCCCATGGTGTTGTAGTTGGGCACGGCGCGCAGCGCGCCGAGGTAGGTGAGGGTGAGCAACGCGGCACCGGGCCGAAGCATCGGCAGGGCCGCCTTGGCGAGCGCCGGGAAGCTGTAGGCCGAGATGTCGTGCGCGATGCGGAAGTTCTCGCGCGTCAGGCCTTCGAGGAAGTCGCCGGCGATCGCCTCGCGCGGAGCGAAGCCGATCGAGTGCACGAAGCCGTCGAACTGCGGCCAGGTGCGAGCCAGGTCCTGGAAGAGGTTGGCGATCTGCGCATCGTTTCCGACGTCGCAGTCGAAGACGAGCGATGACTCGAACTCCCTCGCGAAGTCGGTGATGCGGTCCTTGAAGCGCTCGCCGACATAGCTGAAGGCGAGCTCGGCACCCTCGCGGCGGCAGGCCCGCGCGATGCCGTAGGCGATGGAGCGATTGGAGAGCACGCCCGTGATCAGCAGCCGCTTGCCGGCAAGAAAGCCCATCGCCAAAGTCTCCTCGTGTCTTGTGGGTCGCGCCGTTCGGGCGCGACGCCATTCTGGCATGGGTGCCTGCGGCTGTTGCCCGGCCTTGGGGCGCGAGCTATAATGCCGGTTTTCCGGGTTGTGCTGCGTGGGCGGAATGTTCCGGCCCATTTTTTTTGCTCGACCGGTTTGCGCAGCTTTCGCCGCAGGGTCGCTGGGAGGGTACCGAAGTACCTACCGCGGCCCCGCCATCGAGGCGCTGCGCGACACCCGCCGCGCAGCGGCGCAGACCCGGGGTAACCCCGGGGCTCCGGCACACTTGTGCCGGGCGTGCCCGGAACACGGGCAAAGCCAGGACGGGCAACGATTTGATGGGCTTGAAGGCCGCAGGCGCAGCGCGGAAACCGCGCGTCACAGGCGTCAGGGGCAGGAGTTCGGGTGCGGGCGGCAACAAGCCGGCCGGCCGGCGCTCGCCCGCGCCAGGGCGCGCCGAACCGACTCGCCCGCGGCCGGCGCCCGCAACGCCCTTCGAGCCCACTGGCGACTGGCGCGCCGCCGTGCGTGCCACCGTCGAGGGGCTGCGCTACGACCTTGTCGACGTCGAGCGGGCGCCCGGTGGGCTCCTGCGCGTCACCATCGACCGGCGCCCGGGCCAGACCTATGGCGCCCCGGGTGAAGCGGTGACCGTCGACGACTGCGAGGCCGTGACGCGACAACTGCAGTACGCCCTCGAGGTCGACACCGTCGACTATGCGCGGCTGGAGGTCTCGTCGCCGGGGCTCGACCGCCCGCTGCGCAGCGAGGCCGACTTCGAACGCTTCAGCGGCTTGGCCGTGAACGTGACACTGAAGCAGCCCTTCCAGGGCCGCAAGCACTACCAGGGCCCGCTCAGCCGCGGCCCGGCAGGCTGGCAGGTCACCTTCGCGGACGGCAAGGCGACCCAGGTGCTCACGTTCTCGCTGGACGAGGTGCGCGAAGCGCGGCTCGTGCCGGTGCTGGACTTCAAGGGCCAGAGCAAGCGCCTGGGCAAGGGTTCGAAGGACCGGCCGGATACCGAGCCGCACGAACGCAAGCAGGATGGCCCCCAGGCATCGGCCATGCCGCCGTCGCCCTCCGGGGAGGGTGAGTCAGGTGGCGCGGCCACGGTGACCCAAGAGAACGAAGAAGGCAGAAATCGATGAATCGCGAAATGCTGATGTTGGTGGATGCGATCTCGCGCGAGAAGACGGTCGATCGCGACGTCGTCTTCGGCGCCGTCGAGGCCGCGCTCGCCTCGGCGACCAAGAAACTGCACGGCGGCGAGGTCGACATCCGTGTCGCCGTCGACCGCGATACCGGCAACTACGAGACCTTCCGCCGCTGGCTCGTCGTGCCCGACGTCGCCGGCCTGCAGAACCCCGACGCCGAGGAGATGCTGTCCGACGCGAAGGACCGCATCGCCGACATCGAGGAAGGCGACTACATCGAGGAAGCCGTCGAGTCGGTTCCCATCGGTCGCATCGGCGCGCAGGCGGCCAAGCAGGTCATCCTGCAGAAGATCCGCGATGCCGAGCGCGAGCAGCTGCTGTCGGACTTCCTCTCGCGCGGCGAGAAGATCTTCGTCGGCACCGTGAAGCGCCTGGACAAAGGCGACATCATCGTCGAGAGCGGCCGCGTCGAAGGGCGCCTGAAGCGCAGCGAGATGATCCCCAAGGAGAACCTGCGCAGCGGCGACCGCGTGCGCGCGGTGATCACCGGCGTCGACCCCACCCAGCGCGGTGCGCAGATCATGCTGTCGCGCAGCGCGCCGGCCTTCATGGTCGAGCTCTTCGCGCAGGAGGTGCCCGAGATCGAGCAGGGCCTGCTCGAGATCAAGAGCTGCGCCCGCGACCCGGGCAGCCGGGCCAAGATCGCCGTGGTCTCCCACGACCGCCGCGTCGACCCCATCGGCACCTGCGTCGGCGTGCGGGGCTCGCGCGTGAATGGCGTCACCAACGAGCTCGCCGGGGAGCGAGTGGACATCGTGCTGTGGTCCGACGACCCGGCGCAGTTCGTCATCGGCGCGCTCGCGCCGGCCAACGTCGCCAGCATCGTCGTCGACGAAGAGCGGCATGCGATGGACGTGGTGGTCGACGAGGAGAACCTCGCCATCGCCATCGGCCGTGGCGGCCAGAACGTGCGGCTGGCCTCGGACCTGACCGGCTGGCGCATCAACATCATGACGGCCGAGGAATCGCAGGCCAAGCAGGCCAACGAGAGCGAGTCGGTGCGCAAGCTCTTCGTCGACAAGCTCGACGTCGACGAGGAAGTGGCCGACATCCTCATCGCCGAGGGCTTCACGAGCCTCGAGGAGGTGGCCTACGTGCCACTCACCGAGATGCTCGAGATCGAGTCCTTCGACGAGGACACGGTGCAGGAGCTGCGCACGCGCGCCAAGGATGCACTGCTGACGATGGAGATCGAGAAGGAGGAGAAGGTCGAGGAGGTTTCGCAGGACCTTCGCGATCTCGACGGCCTGACGCCCGAGCTCATCGGCAAGCTGGCCGGCGGCGGCATCCACACGCGTGACGATCTCGCCGACCTCGCGGTCGACGAGCTCACCGAGATGACCGGCATCGACGACGAGAGCGCCAAGACGCTCATCATGAAGGCACGCGAGCACTGGTTCACCGCCTGAGCGCCACGAAGCCACAGTACGAGAACCAGTCCGAGCCGCAACGCTGCCGCCCGCCCCGATACAAAGAAGCCCAGAAGCCCACCGCAGGAAACCCTGACCCATGGCTGTGACCACCGTCGCCCAGCTTGCCGCGCAGCTCAATCGGCAGCCTACTGCGCTGCTCGAACAGCTGCAGTCGGCCGGCGTGGGCAAGAAGTCGCCCGACGACGCGCTCACCGAAGCCGACAAGGAGCGCCTGCTCGAGTACCTGCGCAGCGCGCACGGCACGGCCGCGGCCGCCGAGCGCAAGAAGATCACGCTGACGCGCAAGACCAGCACCGAGATCAAGCAGGCCGATTCGAGCGGCCGTGCGCGCACGATCCAGGTCGAGGTGCGCAAGAAGCGCGTCTTCGTCAAGCGCGACGACGCGCCCGCCGTCGAGGAAACTGCGGGCCCCGTCGCCGACGAGCTCGATCTGCAGCGCCGCGAGGAAGAAGCCCGCATCGAGGCCGAGGCCATCCGCCGCCAGGAGGAAGAGCTTGCCGAGCAGCGCCGCGTGCGCGAGGAGGCCGAACGTGCCGCCCGCGAGGCGGCTGAGAGGGCCGCTGCCGAGGCCGCCGCCCGCGCTGCCGCCGAAGCCGAGGCCGCCGAGGCCGCTGCCGCCGCCAAGGCTGCCGCCGAAGCCGCTGCCGCGGCCGCCACGCCCGCACCCAAGCCCGCCAAGGGCAGCAAGGCCGCCGCGGCGGCGGCTGCCGCAGCGGCCGAAGCCGAGGCCGCGAAGAAGGCCGCCGAGCCTGCGCCGACACCCGCGCCCACCGAAGCCCCGAAGCCGGTCCTTCGCGTCGTGAAGGCGGCCGACAAGGCGGCCGAGGAGCAGGCCAAGCAGGTCGACCTCGAGCGCCGCCGCAAGGCCGCCGAGGCCGAGGCCGCCGCGATCCGGGCGATGATGAACGCGCCCAAAAAGACGCTCGTCGCCAAGAAGCCGGAGGAAGCCAAACCCGAGGCCGCCAAGGAGGCGATCAAGGGCACGATCCACAAGCCCAAGACGGCGCCAGGCGCACCGGCGACCGCCGGCGCGGCCGCCAAGCCCGGCGACAAGAAGCAGGTCAAGAGCGAGAAGCTCAGTTCGAGCTGGGCCGACGACGCGGCCAAGAAGCGCGCTGCCCTCAAGACGCGCGGCGACACGAGCGGTGGCCGTGCGGGCTGGCGTGCGCCGCGTGGCAGTTCGCGCCGCGGTGGCGACCGCGGCGACTCCGGGCAGGGCGGCTTCGCGGCCCCGTCCGAGATGCAGACGCAGGAGGTGCACGTGCCCGAGACCATCTCGGTGGCCGACCTCGCGCACAAGATGAGCGTCAAGGCGAGCGAGGTGATCAAGCAGCTCATGAAGCTGGGCCAGATGGTCACCATCAACCAGCAGCTCGACCAGGAGACGGCCATGATCGTCGTCGAGGAGATGGGCCACAAGGCCTTCGCCGCGAAGCTCGACGATCCCGAGGCCTTCACCGAGGAGGAGACCGCCGCCGCCGATGCTGCCGAAGCGCTGCCGCGCCCGCCGGTGGTCACCGTCATGGGTCACGTCGACCACGGCAAGACCTCACTGCTCGACTTCATCCGTCGTGCCCGCGTCGCGGCGGGCGAGGCTGGCGGCATCACGCAGCACATCGGCGCCTACCACGTCGACACGCCGCGCGGCACCATCACGTTCCTCGACACGCCGGGCCACGAGGCTTTCACGGCCATGCGTGCCCGCGGCGCCAAGGCCACCGACATCGTCATCCTGGTCGTCGCGGCCGACGACGGCGTGATGCCGCAGACCAAGGAGGCCATCGCCCACGCCAAGGCGGCGGGCGTGCCGCTGGTCGTGGCGATGAACAAGATCGACAAGCCCGACGCCAACATCGAGCGCGTGAAGAGCGAGCTCGTGGCCGAGGGCGTGGTGCCCGAGGACTTCGGTGGCGATGCGCCGTTCATCTCCGTCTCGGCCAAGACCGGCCAGGGGGTAGACGCGCTGCTCGAGCAGGTGCTGCTGCAGGCCGAGGTGCTGGAGCTCACGGCGCCCACCGAGGCCGCCGCCAAGGGCCTGGTCATCGAGGCCCGCCTGGACAAGGGCCGCGGCCCGGTGGCCACGGTGCTCGTGCAGAGCGGCACGCTGAAGAAGGGCGACGTCGTGCTCGCCGGCAGCAGCTACGGCCGGGTGCGCGCCATGCTCGACGAGGACGGCGAGGCCACCGACGAGGCCGGCCCCAGCATTCCGGTCGAGATCCAGGGCCTGACCGAGGTGCCCGGCGCCGGCGACGAGTTCATGGTTCTCACCGACGAGCGCCGTGCGCGCGAGATCGCCACCTTCCGCCAGGGCAAGTATCGCGACGTCAAGCTGGCCAAGCAGCAAGCCTCCAAGCTCGAGAACATGTTCGACCAGCTGGGCGAGGGCACGCAGACGCTGTCGCTCATCATCAAGGCCGACGTTCAGGGCTCGCAGGAGGCGCTTGCGCAAAGCCTGCTCAAGCTCTCCACGCCCGAGGTCAAGGTGCAGATCGTGCACGCTGCGGTGGGTGGCATCAGCGAGAGCGACGTCAACCTGGCCATCGCGAGCAAGGCCGTGATCATCGGCTTCAACGTGCGAGCGGACCTGGGTGCGCGCAAGCTCTCCGAGGGCAACGGCGTCGACATCAAGTACTACAACATCATCTACGACGCCGTCGACGAGATCAAGGCGGCCATGGGCGGCATGCTGGCGCCCGAGCAGAAGGAAGAAGT
>JAEUPE010000231.1 GCA_016790435.1 Rubrivivax sp.
CCCGTACGCGCCCGAGCGCAAGTACACGCCCTGCGACGCGAGCAAGGCGCAACTCTTCGCGCTGCGCGACCACCTCGGCTTCGCGCGCAACGTCGTCGTGCAGGCCACCTGCCACGGCGCCGACAACCGCGCCATGGCCGATGCCTGCCGCACGAGCGGCGGCAAGGCGCGCGGCGTCGCCACCGTCAAGCGCAGCGTCACGGATGCCGAACTGGCCGAGCTGCATGCCAGCGGCGTGCGCGGCGTGCGCTTCAACTTCGTCAAGCGGCTGGTGGATTTCACGCCCAAGGACGAGCTGCTCGAGATCGCCGGCCGCATCAAGCAACTCGGCTGGCACGTCGTCATCTACTTCGAGGCCGTCGACCTGCCGGAGCTGTGGGACTTCTTCACCGCCGTCCATGACGATTTAGCCACCACCGTGGTCGTCGACCACATGGGCCGCCCGGACGTGAGCAAACCCATCGACGGCCCCGAGTTCGCGCTCTTCCTCAGGTTCATGCGCGAGCACGGCAACGTGTGGAGCAAGGTGAGCTGCCCGGAGCGGCTGAGCGTGAGCGGCCCGAATGCACTGAACGGCGAGCAGGCGGCGTACCGGGACGTCGTACCGTTCGCGCGTCGCGTCGTCGAGGCGTTCCCGGATCGCGTGCTCTGGGGCACCGACTGGCCGCACCCCAACCTCAAGAACCACATGCCGGACGACGGGCTGCTCGTGGACTTCATTCCGCACATCGCCGTGACGGCCGAGCTGCAGCACAAGCTGCTGGTCGCCAACCCGATGCGCCTGTACTGGCCCGAAGAGACTCGCTGACCTTGGCACCTCGGCCATCTGCACATCAACGACAAGACAGGAGACTCCCTTTGCCCCGCACTCCAAGACCGATGAAGGCCGCGGCCACGGTGGCCGCCGCGGCTGCCGTGCTGGTGGCTTGCAGCAGCGGCCCGCGTGAAGCCGCCCGCAGCGCCGATGGCACCCCTGCGCGGCTGAAGGCCGCCGTCGGCGCCCCGCTGCAGGCCTGCGACGCGCTGCCCGCGCGCTTCGCGTTCGAGCAGACCCAGCTCGCCAGCGCCGCCGCGGTCGCGGCCGGCCCCGTCGTGCCCAACGGCCATGCGGTCGCCGCGCACTGCCTCGTCAAGGGCCAGATGCGCGCGCGCAAGGGCGCCGATGGCCAGGACTACGCCATCGGCTTCGAGATGCGGCTGCCGCAGGCGTGGAACGGCCGCTTCTATCACCAGGTCAACGGCGGCATCGACGGTGTCGTGCAACCCGCGTTGGGTGCTCTCGGCGGCGGCCCGCTCACCGGCGCGCTGGCGCAGGGCTTTGCCGTCATCAGCTCCGATGCCGGGCACACCGGCCGCCAGAACCCCCGCTTCGGTGCCGAGCCGCAGGCGCGCGCCGACTACGGCTACCAGGCCGTGGGCACGCTCACACCCATGGCCAAGGCGCTGATCGTCGCGGCCTACGGCAAGGGCCCGGACCGCTCGTACATCGGCGGCTGCTCCAACGGCGGCCGCCACACGATGGTGGCCGCGGCGCGCTACGGCGAGCAGTACGACGGCTACCTCGTCGGTGCCCCAGGCTACCGCCTGCCCAATGCGGCGCTGGCGCAGCTGTGGGCCGCACCGCAGTGGAAGGCGCTGGCCACGCCCGACGCGACGATGCCGCACCCCTTCAACCCCACGGCGCGCATCGCCGATCTCGGCACCGCCCTCACGGCGGCCGAACGCCAGACGGTGGCCCGCGCCATCACCCTGCGCTGCGATGCGCTGGACGGCGCGCGCGACGGCATCGTCGCCCACACCGCTTCGTGCCAGGCCGAGTTCAGCCTCGAACGCGACGTGCCCACCTGCAGCGGCCAGCGCGACGGCCAGTGCCTGACCGCGGCGCAGAAGAACCTGCTCGGTGCCGTCTACGCCGGCGGCAAGACGCCCAGCGGCCAAACGATCTACAGCCCCTTCCCGTGGGACAGCGGCATCGCCGCGGCCAACTGGGCGCAGTGGAAGTTCGTGAACTCGCAGGTGCTCGACCCGGCCGCCGGCTTCATCTTCATGACGCCACCGCGCCCGCT
Source organism: Rubrivivax sp. (assembly GCA_016790435.1). Lineage (GTDB taxonomy): Bacteria > Pseudomonadota > Gammaproteobacteria > Burkholderiales > Burkholderiaceae_C > Rubrivivax. Next base: position 2,067 of record JAEUPE010000231.1, read on the forward strand.
CGATCCGTTCAAGGTCGACATCGAAGACGGCTACAAGGCCATCTACGCCACCGACGCCACCTTCCGCGAGTCGGCCGACACCGTGATCACGATGCCCGGCAAGGAGAACCCGACGCAGCTTGCCGCGCTGCGCGCCCGTGGCGCCAAGATGCTGCTGTACCACGGCGTCAGCGACGCCATCTTCTCGGCCAGCGACACGGCGGCCTTCATGCAGCGGCTCGACCGCGCACTCAGCCAGCCGCCGGGTGGCGCGGGCGGCCGCGCGGCCGACTTCGCGCGCTACTTCCCGGTGACGGGCATGGCGCACTGCACCGGCGGGCCGGCCACCGACCAGTTCGACGCGCTCACGCCGCTGGTGCGCTGGGTGGAGCAGGGTGAGGCGCCGGAAGCCCTGACCGCGAGCGCCCGCGGCGCCGGCAATGCCGGTGGCGTGAACCCCGAGTTGCCCGCTGGCTGGGCCCCCAGCCGCACGCGCCTGCTGTGCCCGTGGCCGCAGGTGGCACGCTTCCAGGGCGGCGACCTCGAGAGCGCCGCCAGCTTCCGTTGCGAGGCCCCGTGATGACCCGACGACTGATCTTCCGATGGACCGCCGCCGCTGTCGCAGCGGCGGGCGCCGTCTTGCTGGCCTCCTGCGCCACGCGCCCCGCGGCCCCGCTCGCGTCTGCCGACCCCAAGGCCGGCTGCGAAGGGCTCAAGGGCCACGAGATCGGCGCGGCGCAGATCACCTGGCCGGGCCAGCGCAGTGGCCATGCCACGGTGACGGGTGCCACGTACCACGCCGCGAGCGAGCTCACGATGGCCGAGCGTGCGCCCACCCCAGCGGCCGCCGTTACTCCGGCGATGCCGGCGCACTGCCGCCTCGTCGGGCGCATCGCGCCGGTGGACCCCAAGGCCGACCCGATCCAGTTCCAGTTGAACCTGCCGCTGCAGTGGAACGGCCGCTCGGTGCAGTTCGGCGGCGGGGGCTTCAACGGCGTGCTGATCACCGGCCTCGCGCTCGTGCCCGGCGCGCGCTACGACGCCCCGTCCCCGCTCGCGCAGGGCTACGTCACGGTGGGCACCGACTCGGGCCACCAGAACAAGCCCGGCGTTTCGCCGATGGCCTTCGCGGCCAACGAGGAGATGCTGCTCAACTTCGCCTACCAGTCGTACGCCAAGGTGCGCAACGTCTCGGTGGAACTGATGAAGCGCGCCTACGGCCGCGAGCCGGAGTACCTCTACTTCGTCGGCAGCAGCGAGGGCGGGCGCGAGGGGCTGACGATGGCGCAGCGCTACCCGGCGGCCTTCAACGGCATCTTCAGCCGCGTGCCGGTGATCCACTGGACCGGGTTGATGTACTCGTTCGTGCGCAACGCCACCGCCACCTTCGGCGAGGGCTGGCTCGGCCCGGCGCAGGTGAAGCTCGTGCACGACGCGGTGCTCGCGGCATGCGATGCCGCCGATGGCGTGGCCGACCGCATCGTCTCCAATACCGAGACCTGCCGGCGCACCTTCGATCCGGCGAGCCTGCAGTGCGCTAGCGGCGCGGCCGGGGCGAACTGCCTCAGCGCGGCGCAGGTCAAGGCGGTGCAGACGCTGCGCTCGCCGTTCCGCTTCCCTTACCCGCTCGCCAACGGCCTCGTCGAGTACCCGGGCTGGGGCATCGGCGGCGAGGACACGCCCGCGCCCGGCGGCCCCACCGGCGGCTGGCGCGCCTGGTGGACCGGCCAGTCCGCGCCGGCCATGCCGCCGGCGCCGGGCAATGGCACGCAATGGGTGTACGGCGCGGGTGCAGCGCAGCACTTCTTCGCCCGCGACCCGAATGCCGACCCGCGCAGCGTCACGCCCGACGCCTATGCCGAGTGGACCAAGGTGATCTCGTCGATCATGGACTCCACGAGCCCCGACCTCGGCGGCTTCCACGCCCGCGGCCACAAGCTGATCGTGCTCGAGCAGATGAGCGACTACGCGCAGAGCCCCTACGCCGGCCTGAACTACGGCGAGTCGGTCAAGCGGCACATGGGCGCGGCGCGCGCCAACGAGTTCATGCGCGTCTACGCCGCGCCCGGCGTCGACCATGTCGGCACCGGCGCGCCGGCGCTCGTGGACATGCTCGGCGCGCTGCGCACCTGGGTCGAGCGCCAGGAGGCGCCGATCAACCTGCAGTTGGCCGAGCAGGAGGCGAGGCCGCCGTTCACCGTCACGCGCACGCGGCCACTCTGCGAATGGCCGAAGTGGCCGCGCTTCAAGGGCGGCGACGCCAACGCCGCGGCCAGCTTCGAGTGCGTGAATCCCTGAGACCCGCCCATCCTTTCCGAAGGCACCGCCCATGGCCCTCGACAAACCCTACGCCGACGTTCCCGGCACCACCATCTTCGACGCCGAGCAGAGCCGCAAGGGCTACTGGCTCAACCAGTTCTGCATGAGCCTGATGAAGGCCGAGAACCGGCAGCGATTCCTCGCCGACCCGCGCAATGTGCTCGACGAATGGCCGATGACCGAGGCGCAGAAGGCGGCGGTGCTCGCGCGCGACCTCAACCGCTGCATCGCCGAGGGCGGCAACATCTACTTCCTCGCCAAGATCGGCGCCACCTACGGCAAGAGCTTCCAGCAGATGGCCGGCTCCATGACCGGCATGACCGAGGAGGAGTACCGCGACATGATGATCGCCGGCGGCCGCTCGGTCGAAGGCAACCGCCGCGTCGGCGAGGACGGCAGCGCGCAGACGCACCGCCAGCCGCAGGGCAGCGCTGCCAAGTCGGGCTTCTGAGCCGGCTCGCGCTCCGAAGCCGCCTCGAACCCGATCCGAAACCGATCTGAACCCGCTCCCGAGACAGGCACCCATCCCATGGCACGCATCACCGCCAGCGTCTACACCAGCCACGTGCCGGCCATCGGCGCCGCGCTCGACCTCGGCAAGTCCGCCGAGCCCTATTGGCAGAAGGTCTTCTCGGGCTACGAGTTCAGCAAGCAGTGGCTGAAGGAGAA
>JAEUPE010000294.1 GCA_016790435.1 Rubrivivax sp.
GTGGTCGTCTTGCCCGAGCCCGTGGGGCCGGTGACGAGCACGATGCCGTGCGGCTGCTGGATGAGGCGCGAGAAGCCGGCGAGCACGTCGCCGCTCATGCCCAGGCCCTCGAGCGTGAACTTCGATTCCGTCTTGTCCAGCAGGCGCAGCACGGCGCGCTCGCCGTGCGAGCTCGGCAGCGTCGAGACGCGCACGTCGATGGCGCGGCCGCCGATGCGCAACGAGATGCGGCCGTCCTGCGGCAGTCGCTTCTCGGCGATGTCGAGCTCGGCCATGATCTTGAGGCGCGAGATCAGCGCCGCGTGCAGCGCGCGGTTGGGCTGCACCACCTCGCGCAGGCTGCCGTCGACGCGGAAGCGCACGCTCGAGCTGCGCTCGTAGGGCTCGATGTGGATGTCGCTCGCACCGTCCTTGGCCGCCTGCGTGAGCAGCGCGTTGAGCATGCGGATGATGGGCGCGTCGTCGGCGGCCTCGAGCAGGTCTTCCACCGCGGGCAGGTCCTGCATCATGCGGCTCAGGTCGACGCCACTCTCCACCTCGCCCATCACGGCCGCGGCGCTGCCCTCGCCGCCGGCATACGCCTCGGCGATGCGTTGGCCGAGCGTGCCCTCAGGCTCGCGCTCGAAGCGGCGCACGTCGAACAACCGCGTCACTTCGGCCAGCGCCGAGGGTGGCGTGTTCTCGCCGGCCCACAGCACGAGCTGATCGCCGTCGTCCTCGAGCAGCAGCGTGTTGGCCTTGGCGAACGGATACGGCAGCGGGTGGCGGGCGCCCATGGCGTGCTCTCCTGCGCGCGCCCGGTCAGGGCGCCTTGGGGTTGGCGGGCGATCCCTCGGCGGGAGCGATTTCCACCGGCGCTGGCTTGGCTGGACCGACGACCGGGCCCTCGTTGATCGGCATGACGGCGCTTTGCGGCGGCTGCGCCTGGCGCTGCAGCGTGCGCATCTGGTCGTAGCGGTCGGCCGAGAAGCGCGTGCTGGCGTCGGCGTCACGCATCACCACCGGGCGCAGGAAGACCATGAGGTTGGTCCGCTTGCGCGTGCGCGACTCGCTGCGGAACAGCGAACCCAGCACGGGAATGTCGCCGAGCAGAGGCACCTTGCTGCGCGTCGTCTCGAAGCGATCTTCGATGAGGCCCCCGAGCACGAGGATCTGGCCGTCGTCCACCGTCACCGTGCCCTCGATCGAGCGCTTGGTCGTCGAGGGGCCCGCATTGCTCGTGCCGGCGGCGACGTCGCCCTTGACACTGCTCTGCTCCTGGAAGATGACCATGCGGATGGCGCCGTTCTCGCCGATCTGCGGCCGGATGCGCAGCGTGATGCCGACGTCCTTGCGCTCGATGGTCTGGAAGGGGTTGGTGGTGGCTCCACCGGTCTGCGTGAACTGGCCGGTGATGAAGGGCACGTTCTCACCGACGACGATCTTGGCCTCTTCGTTGTCGAGCGTGATCAGGTTCGGGGTGCTCACCACGTTGGTGGTCGTCTGCGACTGCAGCGCGCGCAGGATGCCGGCAAGCGAATAGACGCCGCCGTAGTTGCGCAGCAGCGCGACATTGAGGCCCTGGCCGAGCTGCGCCACTGCCGTCGCCGCATTGCCCGCGGCGGCCGCGCCCGTGATGCCGATGATGTTGCCCTGGCTGCCGTAGTTGGTGCCGGTGGCCACGCCCCACTTGTCGCCGCTCTGGCCAAGCAGACCCTGCCACTGGAAGCCGAGATCGACGGCGTCGCCTCCGTCGACCTCGACGATCATGCTCTCGATGTAGACCTGCGCGCGACGCGTGTCGAGCTGGTCGATGAGCGCGCGCACCTGCTTGTACAGCGGCTCGGGCGCCGTGATGATGAGCGAGTTGGTCGACGGGTCGGCCTGGATGAAGCCGCCGGTGGAAGGCCCGGCGGAGGCCGAGACCGGTGCCGTGGCCTGCGTCGCGCCGGCCGGCACCGGCGCGGCCGTGTTCACCGGCGCGGCCGAGGCGCCGCCACCCCCCGTGGTGGACCCGGCCGCCCCACCGAGCGCGCTGAAGGCCGCGCGCACGACGGTGGCGAGCTTCACCGCGTCGGCATTCTTCAGGTGCACCACCCACATGCCGCCGCCGGCGCCGACGAGCGTCGTCGGCCGGTCGAGGCGCTCGATGTTTGCCTTCACCTGCGCCAGCCGCGACGCGTTGGGCGCGCGCACGATGAGCGCGTTGGCACGCGAGTCGGCGATCACAGTGGTCGCGCCACCCCCCGCGGCGGCCGGCACGCCGGGCACGCCGGAACCGCCGCCATCGGACAGCCGCTGCACGAGCGGCGCGAGGTCGGCGGCCACGGCATGCTGCAGCGGAATGATCTCGACATCGGTGCCCGGGGCCTGGTCGAGGGCCGCGATGATGCGGCTCAGGCGCTGCAGGTTGTCCGCGTAGTCCGTGATGATGAGCGAGTTGCTGCCCGGGTTGGCGTTGATCGTGTTGTTGGCCGTGATCAGCGGGCGCAGCACGGCGACGAGGTTGTTCGGGTTCTCGTAGCGCAGCGGAAAGATCTGCGTGATGATCTGTTCGCCCCGCGCCGGCACGGCGCCCACCGAGACGGTACCCGCCTGCAGCTTGGCGTCCGCCTCGGGCACCACCTTCAGCAGGCCGCTGTTCTCCACCACCGCGAAGCCGAGGCCCCGCAGCGCCGACTGGTAGCTCGCGTACGCCTGCGCGATGGTCTGCGGCTGCTCGCTGTAAACGGTGATCTGCCCGCGCACGCGCGGGTCGACGACGATCGGGCGCTCGAGCATGGCCGCGAAGGCGCGCGTCACGGCCTCGATGTCGGCGCTCACGAAGTTGACCGTGACCGTGGCGGCGCGCCGGGCGCGCGCCGGCGTCGTGGCAGCCCGCGCCGGCGCCGCGGCGCCGGCCTCCGTCGTGCCCGGGGCCTGGGCCGAGGCCGGCATGCCGACCAGGGTGCCCGCGAGGACCGCCCCCGACATCAGGTGCCAGAGCGTCGCCTGGGGCGTGGCCTGGGGCGCGGCCGGGCCGAAGGGGTAGGACAAGCGTCGCTTCATGGTCATCCGATCGAAATGACGGCGTGCGCGCCCTGGCGCCGCCCGATGATGTTCAGGAGGTTGTTCAAGGCCGCCTCCGAGCCCGGCGCCGCGCTGGCCTGGCCGCGAAACCGCAGCCGTCCGGCCGCGAACTGACCATTGCCGGTAAGTTGCAACGCGCCCGTCGTGGTGGTGAGAAGCACGCTCGTGCCTTCGCGTTGCGCGCCGTCACCGGCCAGCGTCAGCCGGTAGGTGCCGAGGATGTCGAGCGTGGAGATGCGCGACGCGAGCGACTGCAGCTCGAGGTCGGCGCGGCCGCTGAAGGTCCAGCGCCCGCTGGCCGACTCGAGCACGATCCCCGGCGTGCTGAACTGCAGCGCGCCGGAAAGCTGCAAGGTGTTCCAGGGCGTGCCGAGGCCGCTCAGCCAGGCGGCGGGCCACTGCCCGAGGGGACCGCCGCTGCCCGAGGGCAGCAGTTCGACGCGCATGCGCCCGAGACCGGGCACGATGCGCAGACGCTGTTCGCCCGAGATGCAGCAGGCCGGGCGCAGGCGCACGCCGACCGCCAGGCCGTCGGGGCCGACACGCCAGTGCAGGCGCCCGGGCAGCGCACTGGCGTCGCGGCTGCCCTCGCCGCCCGTGAGCACCAGCACCGCGGAGCCCGACCACACGCTGCCGCGCGCGTCACTGAGCATGAAGTAGCCGCCGCTCAGGCTCGACACCATGCCCGCGAGCCACGCCGCCGGCGCGAAGGCGATCAGCGCGACGAGGCCGCCGACGAAGGTGCCGAGCGCCAGCCAACGCTTCACGAACCTGTCCCCATGCCGACGACCACGGTGCCCGTGAGGCCCGTGGAGCCCCGCGAGAGGTTGGCCTCGATGGTGCGCGCCCGCGCGCCGGAGCGCGCCTCGGACATCCAGTCACGCAAGGCAACGCTGCTGACGCCGGCCACGGTGAGCACGGCCCGGTCGCCCTGCACTGCCAGCCGGGCCTTGTCGCCCAGGCGCGCGGTGGCGGCCTTGAGCACGTTGCCGGCCTGGTCGGCCGGCACCGGGGTCACGCTGCGCAACTCGCGCGCCTCGGTGGCGAGGCGCTGCATGAGCTGCAGCTGGGCCTCGGCGGCGTCGATCTGCGCCGGCGCCCGCTGCAGCGTGCGCAGCGGCGGCGCCAGCACCACCCACCAGAGCAGGGCCACGGTCACGATGGCGACGGCGATGCCGATGAGCCTGCGCTCCCGCCGCGCCAGCCCGAGCCACCACTGGCGCAGCATGTCGCCGGGCACGCGCGCGGCCGCGGCGAGGGATTCGTTGTCGGTGCTCATCGGTTCCCCGTCCGGCGCGTGACGACCACGCGCCCCTCGGCAAATTCAGCGGCGAGGCCAGCCGCGGCGAGCCGCTCACGCAACTGCTTGACCTGCACCTCGCCCCAGCCGGGCGCCGCCAGCGTAAGCTTGCCCGGCTCGAAACGCACGGTGGGCGAAGGGCCGGCGCCATCGGGCCAAGCGGCGGCGGCAGCGCCGAGCAACGATTCGAAGTCGCCCTCGCCGGCCCGGCCGGCAACGGCGCGCGCACGGTCGGTTTCGCGCTGCATCTGCAGCGGCGCGTCGAGCACCGTGCGCACGCCGGGGAAGGCCGAACGCAGCGTCTCGTTCATCGCCTCGCGCTTGCGCTCGAGCAGTCGCTCCTGGTGCCAGGCATAGGCGTTGAGGCCGACGAGCTGCATGGCCAGCAGCCCGGCAAGGCCCCAGCGCACAGCACGCCACTCAGGCAACATGAAGCGTCGGCCCATCTCGCGCAGCGCCCGCATGCCGCGATGGCGAGGCGCCAGTTCGTATTGCCGCAGGTTGGTGGCGCCGCGGCAGGCGAGCATGGCCCGCTCGGCCTCGGTGAGCACGGCCACGCGTGTGCCGAGCCAGCGCTCGGCGTGCGGCGCGGCGGCCGGCGTGGCCGTCCAGCGGGCGAGATCACCGGCCCCGAGGACGAGGCCCTTGGCGAGCGCGCCGTCGAGGTTGACGCAGTTGACCCCGTCCTTGCGCGCGAAGACGAGGTAGATGCTGCCCTGGTTGCCGTCGCCGGACTCGTCGACGAAGAAGTGGCCCACGGGCTGCGCCACCGGCGCACTCGCCGGCACGACCTTCTCGATGTCGGTGCCCGCGAGCTCGAGTGCGGTGATCACCGCCGTCAGCCAGGGCTTGTGCGTCACCGCCACCCACCCGGTGCGCCCCGGTTGCCCGCCGGGAGCCATGACGAGGTGCAGCGCGCCTTCGTCGTCGAGCAGGGTCTCCTCGAGGATGCCCATGAGCGCGGCGCGCAGCTTGGCCGGCGGCGCCTTCGGCACCTTGATGCGGTGCCAGCTCACGTCGGCATCGGCGAGCACGACGATGACGCGGTCGGCCTTGGGCAGCAACGAAGCGGCCGTGCGCCCGACCTGGGTGACCACGGTGCCGTCGGCGCTGTAGACGAACGAGTAGTCGTCGGGCACGCGCACACCGGCACCGGCATCGCCGCCCGATTGGGCCGAGATGCGGTCCCGGGGTGCGAGGACGAGGGCGAGGACGGACATGGGGCGGTTGGATGGACTCGGCCGTGGGCAGCTGAGTATTGTCGCGGTCGGCCGGGGTCAGCTGTTACAAGTTGACTGTCAGCGCGGCTCGGACAGGTTGATTCGTTCACGCCGGCGCACCACCACGTCGGCGTCGCGTCGTTCGACGAGCGAACGTTCCTCGAGGACCCGCTCGTCCAGGCGAAGGCGGCCGGAGATCACGAACCAGCGCGAGGTGACGGAAATGCGAGCCGCATCCAGCGGCGTATTCGGCGGCAACTGGGCGCGCACGGTCTCCAGCGAATCGAAGGGCTGGCGTTGTCGCTGCTGCAAGAGGCGCTCGGCGGTGCCGAGGTCGAGCTTGTCGATGGCAGCCACGATGGCTTCGCGCGGTGCCGTGTTCACGTTCACCGGCGTGCGCACCGGCAGCAACGTGACCCAGGGTTCCAGGCGCGCCAAGGTCTCGGGCTCGATGCCCAGCCAGGCGAGGTCGGCCAGGCGCCCGGGCGCCACGGGTCGCGCACGCGCGCTGCCGGGGTCGGTTGCAGGCGCCCAAGCATCGCGCAGGGCGGCGGCGATGCGTTCGGCCGCGTCGACCGGCGCCCCCGCCAGTTCGACGAGCGCCCGCAACGCCTCCAACTCGGTTGGCATGATCTTGCCGTCGGGGGCGATGAGGTTGCGCAGGTTCCACTTCGACTGCGCGTCGACGATGCTGCCCGAAAGAAAGGCCTCGGGGCCGCCATCGGCGTTGTTGTCGCGGTCGGCGGCGAGAAAGGCCGACAGGCGCGCCTCGGCGAGCGGCGTGGCCCAGGGCTCGTCCAGCCCGTCGTAGGCGAGTTGCCCGTTGCGCTGGCGCTGCTGGTTGACGCGGTCGTCCTCGCGCAGGATGAGGCGCGCCCAGTCGAGCGCGCCGGCGAGGATCCAGGCCGACTGCGCGCGCGCGCGCTCGGCCGCCTCCACCTGCACGGCGCGGTTCTGCTGCCAGACCATGCCGGAGGCGATGGTGGCGACGATGGTGAGGATGACCATGGCCAACAGGATCGCCGCGCCGCGCTCGGCGCGCCGGCCGCGCGCGAGCGATCCCGCAGAGGGCTGCCGCACCCCGCGCGGGCAGCCGCGCCCGGCCACGGGTGCGGCCGCGCCGAGACGGTGGAGGTGGCGGCCCGGTCCGGGTGAGACGTTCACATCAGCCTCCCCCGGAAGGCCCGAGCGCGATGTCGCGCGTGAGCGACTTGCCGTCCAGCGTGATGACCATCCGCACCGCCGCCGGCAGGGCTTCGACGGCGACACCGGCCGCGCCGCCGGGCGAACCCGGCACCGCCACGGCGTCACCGGTGGACTGCGCGTTGGTCCAGGCGCCGCCGCGGTGAAAGTAGATCTGCCACTCGCTCGCGCCCTCGGCCAGCGTCAGGTGTCCGGGCTCGTTGCCGAGCAGGCCCTGGCTCGCGATCCACGATTCCTGCAGGTCCATGAGGCGGGTGGTGGTCGGGCCGACCCAGCGCTGCCACTGCCCCGAGCGCAGCGACCAGGCGACCAGCGTCACCCCCCCCTCGGTGCGGCGCGTCATGCGCACGGTGCGGCCGTCGAAGTGCAGCGCCGGCACGGCCTGCGTCTCGTGCAGCGCCTGCAGGTCCTGCTCCCACTGCACGATGACCGTGGCCAGTCGCGCCGTGCGGTCGAGCGCGGCCTTGCTGCCGTCGCGCGCGCGCAGGATGCTGTCCAGCCCTTGCCACGTGATCGTCGAGAGGATGGCCATCATCAGCATGGCCACGAGCACTTCGACCAGCGTGAAGCCTCGCGCCGCGGCGCGTGGGGTGCGCCGCCTTGCCGTGGATCCCCAGCGCGGCGTCACAGGCGGCCCAGCACCGTGGAGATGGAGACGATGACGCGGCCGGCCTCGTCGAGCACGACGGCATCGACGCGGCGGAAGTTCGGGTTCGGCGTCGGGCGGGTCACCAGCTTGCCTTCGTAGCTGCGGCCGAGTTGCTCGCAGCGGAAATCGGCGTCGCCCACGCCCGGGAAGGCACGCGCCAGTCGCATCGCCGTGAGCTGGTTGTCGGCACACCACTGTGCCGCCGTCACGTCGGCGAGCCGGCCGGCGTTGTCGGTGAGCACGCCGGCGGCGCGCAACCCGGCAGCCAGCGAAATGGCGACGATGGCCAGCGCAACCAGCACCTCGAGCAACGTGAAGCCTCGCTGCGCGCCCGGCGCGGGGCGGCACCCGCGCGCCGTGCTCATCTGCCGGCCCCGCCCGCCAGTTCGGGCGACAGGTTCACCGCGAAGGGCGCGAGCCCGTCGGTGGAGACTTCGATGCGCCGGTCATCCAGGCTCAACACGACCCGCTGCGGCGGCACGATGGCATCAGGGCCGAGCACGAGGCCCTTGCCACCGACGATCTGCGCCGTGACGCGCGGCTCGAGCCAGTGGCGCGGCATGTTCGCGCTCACCGGCAGGCCAACGAAGCGGAAGCCCTCTTCCGCGACCGAGTCTTCCGAAGGCGAGGGAGAAGACGAGGAGGAGGACCGCTCGTCGCGACCGGGCACCCAGTACACCGGCACGCCGGCCGCGCGCGACTCGGCGCGGGCACCTTCGAGCAGCGCCGACAGGCGCGCGCCCTCTTCCTCGAGCTTGGTGGCGGCACCATCTCGCAGCGCCAGGCTCACCACGCCGGCACCGATGGCCACCAGCACCAGCACGACGAGCAATTCGATGAGCGTGAAGCCGCGCCCGGCGGCGGCCGCGACGCGGGCGCGCCCGGCCTTCAATGGGGCTGCTTCCCCGTGCACGCGCCGGCACGGCCTGCGGCGTGCGTACCCCGAGCGCTGCAGGCCGTCACTGCCATGAGCCGACATCGGCATTCTTGCCCTCGCCGCCGGGCTGGCCGTCGGCGCCGAAGCTGAACACGTCGATCTCGCCCTTCACGCCAGGGTTCAGGAACTGGTAGGGCCGGCCCCAGGGGTCGGACGGCAGCTTGTCCAGGTACGGCTTCCAGTTCGGCGGAACGGCGCCCGCGGTCGGCTTGCGCACCAGCGACTCCAGGCCCTGCTCTGTACTGGGGTAGCGCTGGTTGTCCAGGCGGTAGAGCTTGAGCGCCTGCATCAGGTTGTTGACGTCCGTGCGCGCTGCGGTCACCCGGGCTTCATCGGCACGCTCGAGGAAGTTCGGCACGATGAGGGCGCCGAGCACGCCAATGATGACCAGCACCACCATCAGCTCGATGAGGGTGAAGCCGCGCGCCACGGCCCCCCGCAGGCTCGATGGCCGCCGGGCCGATGGGCAACGTCGTGTGGGGCTTGTCGTCATGTGAGGAGTGTGGCCTTGTCGAGGGCGAAGACACGTTTGGCGAACTTGTCGCACGCCGCATCCGAGGGGGCGTGAATCATAATGGCCGCATGTCTGCACGATGGGCCACATTCCTCGTCTGGGCCCTCGTGGCTGCGAGCGCCGCGGCGTGGGGTTTGAAACTTTTCGTGACCGCGCCGACCGCGCCGTCGCAGGTGGCCGTGGCGGGCCAGTCGCAGCTGCCGCGGGGCGACATCACGCGCGTGCTCGGCGCCGACGCACCGCCACCGGTCGACCCGACCGCCGGTGAGTCCCTGGCCGGAGCGCCGGCCGACGCGCGCTTCCAGCTCCTGGGTGTCGTCGCGCCGCGCGGCAGCGAGACCGCGCGTGGCGGTGTGGCGCTGATCGCGGTGGACGGCAAACCGGCCAAGGCCTTTCGCATCGGTGCGGTGGTCGATGGCGAAAACGTCGTGCAGGCGATTCGGGCGCGCGGTGCCGACCTCGGCCCGGCCGGCGGCAAGGTGACGGTGGCGCTCAACATCCCGCCGCCGGCGCCGGCGGCCACCGGCACGCTGCCGGATGCGCGATCGCCTGGGAGCGCCTCGCCCGCCCCGCCTGCCTTACCCGGTGCGCCAGGCACGGCCCGTGCGCTGCCGGTCGCGCCGCCGCCCGCGGCGGCGCCGTCACCGGCCACGGCGCCGAGGCGCGGCGCGCCGGCCACGGCGCCGACGGCCCCC
>JAEUPE010000297.1 GCA_016790435.1 Rubrivivax sp.
CCGGCCGCGCGGCGGCACGGCAGCGGCGGCCGAGGCGCCGGCGGCGCAACTCGAAGCGCTGCGCGCGGCCACGCCGGCGCGGCGCGCGGACCTGCTGCTGGCCCTGGTGGGTGACCAGGTGGCCCGCGTGCTCGGCGCCAGCGACGGCCAGGCCATCGATCCGCAGCAACCGCTCAGCGAATTGGGCATGGACTCGCTGATGTCGGTGGAATTGCGCAACCGGCTGACCTCGGCGTTCGCGCTGGCACGCAGCCTGCCGGCGACACTCGTGTTCGACCATCCGACGATCGAAGCGCTGGCGCGGCACCTGCAAGACCTGTTGTTCGCCGACGACATTCCGCCCCAAGCCCCACCCACGGCGGCGCCGGCGGCGGACGCAGTGCAGGCCATCGACGAACTCTCCGACGAACAGATCGAGGCACTTTTCGCCCGCCGAACCGCGAAGACCTGAGCCCGCGTTCCATGTCCGACTTCCTCGCCCGCGTCAGCCACTTCTCGCCCAAGCGCCTGGCGCTGCTGGCCGACGAGCTGAACGATCGCGTCGCGCAACTCGAGGCCGCGCCGCACGAGCCGATCGCCATCGTCGGCATCGGCTGCCGGCTGCCGGGCGCGGTTGACTCGGCCGACGCCTACTGGCGGCTGCTGCAGGACGGCGTGGACGCCATCAGCGAGGTGCCTGCCGACCGCTGGGACATCGACGCCTGGTACGACCCCGACCCCGACGTCGCCGGCAAGATGGCCACGCGCTGGGGCGGCTTCGTCGGCGCGGTCGACGGCTTCGATGCCGCGTTCTTCGGCATCTCGCCGCGCGAGGCGCAGAGCATGGACCCGCAGCAGCGCCTGCTGCTCGAGGTGAGCTGGCGTGCGCTCGAGGATGCCGGCATCGCGCCGCCCTCGCTCGAGGGCAGCCGCACGGGCGTGTTCCTCGGCGTCTCCGCCGGCGACTACTTCCAGCTGCTGCGCAATGCCGGCGGCATGGCCGGCTTCGACGCCTACACGGCCAGCGGCACGGCGCACAGCATCGCGTCGGGCCGGCTGTCGTACACGCTGGGGCTGCGCGGCCCGAGCGTCTCGGTCGACACGGCCTGCTCGTCGTCGCTGGTGGCCATCCACCAGGCCGTGGCCAGCCTGCGCCGCCGCGAGAGCGACCTGGCGCTGGCCGGCGGCGTCAACCTGATCCTCGGGCCCGACATCACCGTCGCGCTGTCGCGCGCCCACATGATGGCGCCGGACGGGCGCTGCAAGGCGTTCGATGCCCGGGCCGACGGTTTCGTGCGTGGCGAGGGCTGCGGCATGCTCGTGCTGCAGCGCCTGTCGGACGCGCGTGCCGCGGGCCGGCGCGTGCTGGCTGTCATCCGTGGCATCGCCGCCAACCAGGACGGCCGCAGCAACGGCCTCACCGCGCCCAACGGCCCGGCGCAGGAGGACGTGCTGCGCGAGGCGCTGGCCGATGCCGGGCTGCAGCCGCACGACATCGGCTACGTCGAGGCACACGGCACCGGCACCTCGCTCGGCGACCCGATCGAAGTGCAGGCGCTGCACGCCGTGCTCGGTGCCGGGCGCGAGCCGGGCCAGCCGCTGCAGGTAGGTTCGGTGAAGGCGGCCATCGGCCACCTGGAGGCGGCGGCCGGCGTGGCCGGGCTCATCAAGGCCGTGCTGGTGCTGCGGCACGGGCAGATCCCGGGCCAACTGCACCTGCGCGAACCGAACCCCTACATCCCCTGGGACCGCATGGCCGTGCAGGTGCCGCGCGAGACGCAACCGTGGCCGGCCGGCCCGTCGCTGCGGCGCGCCGGCGTGAGCTCGTTCGGCTTCAGCGGCACCAACGTGCACGTGGTGCTGGAAGAGGCGCCGGCGCGACCAGCGGTTCCCGCAGCGGCTGCCGCGGCCGTGGGGGCGGACCGGCCCCTGCACGTGTTCACCGTGTCCGGTCGCAGCGAGGCAGCGCTTGCACAATCCGCCGCCGCGTGCGCCGACGCGATCAGCCGGAGCAGCGCGCCGTGGCCGGACCTCGTGCATGCCGCGACGGTCGGCCGCGCCCACTTCGCGCACCGCGCCGCGGTGGTCGCCGCCTCGCCAGCAGAGGCGGCGCAACGCCTGGCCTTGCTCGCCGAGCGGTTGCCGTCGCCTGAAACCGCCCTTGATGGCCTGCACCTGGGCACCGCGCCGGCACGCCCGCCGCGCGTCGCCTTCCTCTTCACCGGCCAGGGCTCGCAGCAGGCGGGCATGGCGCGCTCGCTGTACGAGCGCCACCCGGCCTTCCGCGCCAGCATCGACCGTTGTGACGAACTGCTGCGCCCGTGGCTGCCGCGGCCGCTGCTGGAGGTGCTGCTGCCCGCCAACGCCAGCCCGGCGGGCGAGCCAGCCGGCGGGTCGAACATCGACGACACGTCCTGGGCGCAGCCGGCACTCTTCGCCGTCGAGTACGCCCTTGCCCAGCTCTGGCTCTCATGGGGCGTGGTGCCCAAGGCGCTGATGGGCCACAGTCTCGGCGAGATCGTCGCGGCCTGCGTCGCCGGTGTCTTCAGCCTCGAAGATGCGCTGCGGCTCGTCGCCGCGCGCGGCGCGCTCATGGGCGCCCTGCCGCGCAAAGGTGGCATGGCGGCGGTCACTGCCGACGAGGCCACGGTGCGCTCGCTGCTGGCCCGGCACGCCAGCCAACTCGACATCGCGGCGCTCAACGGGCCGGCCAGCACGGTGGTCTCGGGCAGCGAGACGGCCCTGTCGGCGCTGACGGCCGAGCTGCAGGCGCGCGGCATCGCGACCACTCGGCTGCAGGTTTCGCACGCCTTCCACTCGCCGCTGATGGAGCCGATGCTCGGGCGCTTCGCCGAGGCCATCGCGGGCATCCGCATGCAGGCGCCGCAGATCGACCTGATCTCCAACGTAAGCGGCGAACGTGCCGGGCCCGAGGTGGCCACGCCGGCCTACTGGTGCCGCCACGTGCGGGCCACGGTGCAGTTCGCGCCTTCGATGCGCACGCTGGCCGCGGCCGGCATCGACGTCTTCCTGGAAGTGGGCCCGCACCCGGTCCTGCTGGGAATGGGCGCCAACTGCGTCGAGGGCCAGGGAGCCGGGCACGCGGCACCGCGCTGGCTGCCCTCGCTGCGGCGCGGCCGCGACGACTGGGCCACGCTGCTGGCCAGCCTGGCCGAACTGCACGTGGCCGGCGTGGCCGTGAACTGGGGCGCCTTCGACGCGCCGTGGGCACGCGCGCATGCCGACCTGCCGGGCTATCCGTTCCAGCGCCAGCGGTATTGGGTTGGGAACGGGACGGGCAGTGCCGCGGGCAACGTCGGTGCCGCTCCCGCGGCAGCGCTCTCCCACGCGCGGCACCCGCTGCTCGGCCACGAGATCGTGCACCCGCTGTCGGAGCAGCGGCTGTTCGAGACGCGGCTGCACACGAGCCTGCAGCCCTGGCTTCGGGATCACGTCATCCAGGGCAGCGTCGTGCTCCCCTCCCCCGTGTGCATGGAGATTGCCCTCGCCGCGGCGCGGCAGCTCTGGCCGGTGGGCCGCGGCGCGATGCAGGTCGATGACCTCACCGTGCACCGGGCCCTGCCGGTCGATGGCGAACAGCCGGTGACCCTGCATGCCGTGCTGGCGGCGCAGGACGACGGTTCGGCCACGCTGGAACTGCTGACGCTCGAGACCGAACGCCCGGGCGCGCCACGCGAGGAACGCCATGCGGTGCTGGCCAGTGCGCGCCTGAGGAACGCCGATGCCGCCGTGGCTGCGCCTGCCGCGCTGGCCGACGTGCAGGCGCGCACCACCGAAGCGGTCGACGTGGCCGCGTACTACGCCTGGCTCGAGCGGCTCGGGCTGCACTTCGGCCCGCGCTTCCGTGGCGTGCAACAGATGTGGCGCTGCGACGGCGAGGTGCTCGCGCGCGTGGCCTGGCCCGATTCGCTGACCGGCCACGAGGCCGACTACCACTGCCACCCGGCACTGCTCGATGCCTGCTTGCACGTCGTCGGCGCCGCGTTGCCGGGCGCGGCCGGCACGCTTGCCGACGCCTTCCTGCTGATGAACGTGCAGCGGCTGCGCCTCTTCGGGCCGCTCGGCCGCGCCGCCTGGGTGCATGTGCAGGTGGCGCCCGAGTACCGGCTCGATCTCGCCCGCCGTGAGACCTTCACCGCCACGCTGAACCTGCTCGACGATGCCGGTGCCCCGCGCGCCGCCTTCGAGGGCATGAGCTTCAAGCGCGCCCGGCCCGGCGCGTTGCGGCCGGCGCCGCGCCTGCCGCAGCGCGTGCAGGAGATGTTGTACGAGGTGGTCTGGCGCGACGCACCCGGCCGCGGGCCGCGCCCGACGCCGGCGTGCCTGGTGGAACGCTTCCTGCCGGAACTGCCGGCCATCGCTGCACGGCATCGCTTCGACCGTTATGCCGATTTCGTGCCCGCGCTCGACCGCCTGGCGTCGGGCTACGTGCACCGTGCCCTGGCCGAACTCGGCCTGGCGCTGACGCCAGGCAGGCGTGTCACCGCCGGCGACCGGGCTACTCTCGGCGTGGAGGAGCGGCACCAGCGCCTGTTCGAGCGCCTGCTCGAGATCGGCACCGAGGATGGCTGGCTGCGGCGCGATGGGCCCGGCCACGTCGTCACCGGCCAACCCGCTCCGGCAGACCCGGAGCCGCTCGGCGCCGCCTTGGCCGAGGCGCACCCCGATGCCCAGGCCGAGCTGCAGCTGACGCAGCGGTGCGCGCGCGAACTGGCCAACGTGATGCGCGGGCGCACCGACCCGCTGGCGCTGCTCTTTCCCGGTGGGTCCCTGGCCGACACCGAACGTCTCTACCGCGACTCGCCTCCGGCGCAGGCCTACAACGGGCTCGTCGCGCGGCTGGTCGAGCAGCTCGCCATGGCCCACGAGGCCCCCGAAGGGCGCCCGCTGCGGGTGCTGGAGATCGGCGCCGGCACGGGCAGCACCACGGCCTACGTGCTGCCGCCCCTGGCCCAGGCGGCCGGTGCAGCCGGGCGCGCGTTGCACTACACCTTCACCGACGTCTCGCCGCTGTTCCTGAACCGCGCGCGCGAGCGATTCGGACTGCAGCCGGGCTTCGACACGCGGGTGCTCGACATCGGCGCCCCGCTGCCGGCCCAGGGCTTCGACGCCGGCGCCTACGACATCGTCATCGGCGCCAACGTGCTGCACGCCACGCCGGACCTCGAGCGCACTCTCACCCATACGCGCGCGCTGCTCGCCCCGGGCGGCACGCTGGTCCTGCTCGAAGGCGTGACGCCGCAGCGCTTCGGCGACCTCACGGTCGGCCTGCTCGAGGGCTGGTGGGCGTTCACCGACACGCACCGGCGCCAGTACGCGCTGATGTCGAGGGCCCAGTGGCTGGCGCTGCTCGCTGAACGCAGCTTTGCAGAGGCCGCGGCGCTGCCCGGCGACGTCGACGACCCGGTGTGGAGGCAGCAGGCGATCTTCGTCGCCAGCGTGCCCACGGCCACGGCGGAGATTGCCGTGCCGCCCCGCCCGGCCTCGCGCTGGCTGCTGCTGCCCGACGGCGGCGGCATGGCCGATGCGCTGGCCCAAGCCCTTCGCGCCCGGGGCGATCGGGTCGACGCGCTGCCCATGCAGGCCGGCTCCCAGTCCGACATGGCGGCAGCGCTGGACGCGCTGCTGAAGAGCGGACCGGCGCCTGCCGGAGTGCTCGCGCTGCCGGCGCTGGATCTCGCGAGTGATGACACCCTTGGTGCCGAGGCCTTCATGGCCGCGCAGCAGCGCGCGCTCATGCCCTGCCTGGCGCTGGCGCAGGCCCTCGCCGTCTCGTCCACGCCGCTGCCCTTGTGGCTCGTCACGCGCGGGGCGCAGCCGGCGGCCGACGATGCGGCGCACCCGGCCCAGGCCACGCTGTGGGGCCTCGGCCACGTGATCGCCGTCGAACAGCCGCAGCTGGATTGCCGCCGCATCGACCTCGACCCCGAGGCCGACGCGCTGAAGAACGTGACCGCGCTGCTGGTCGAGCTCGATGCCCCCGGCCGCGAGGATCAGATCGCCTGGCGCGGGCTCGACACAGCGCCTCATCGCCGGGTCAGGCGCCTGCTGCCGGCATCGCGGCAGCGCTCACCACGGCATGCCCTGGCGCTGCACGCCGGGCGCAGCTACCTCGTCACGGGCGGCCTGCGCGGCCTCGGCCTGCGTGTCGCCCGCTGGCTCGTCGAGCGCGGCGCGCGCCACGTCGTGCTGATGGGCCGCCAGGGCGCCAGCGCCGCCGCGCTGGCAGAGATCGCCGCCTTGCAGGCGCGCGGTGCCAGCGTCACGGTGCACCAGGGCGATGTCGCCGACGAAGGCGACGTGGCTGGCCTCATGGCACGGTTGTCCGCCTCGGCCGCACCGCTGGCCGGCGTCGTGCACGCCGCCGGCGCGCTGTCCGATGCCGTGCTCACCGGCCAGGATTGGAACCACTTCGAGACCGTGATGGCCGCCAAGGTGCGCGGCAGCTGGAACCTGCATCGCCTGGCCGGCGAACTTGACTTCCTGGTCTTCTTTTCTTCGGGTGCCTCGGTGGGTGGTTCGGCCGGGCAGGCCAACCATGCGGCCGCCAACGCCTTCGAGGACGCACTGGCCTGGCACCGCAACGCACGCGGCCAACCCACGCTCAGCATCAACTGGGGGCCCTGGGCGGAGATTGGCGCCGCCGCCGACCGCCACCTGGCGCAACCGGGCGGCCTGCGGCCCATCGCACCGGCCGACGGCATCGCGGCCCTCGAGCATCTCATGGCCGTGGATGCGCATGGGCGCTTCGATCCGGCCCAGACCGCCGTGCTCGCGACCGACTGGTCGCACCTGCGCTCGGCCCGCGAGGCCGGCAGCGAACCTTCACTGCTCCGCGACCTCGTCCTGCCCGCACTGTCGCTGCCCACCGTCGCCACGCCAGCCAGCGCGGCCGCTGCTGCGCCCGCACGACAGCCCGCCGCCGCGGAGCCCTCGCTCGCCGAGCGTCTGGCCGCCGCGTTGCCCAACCGCCGCCGGGTGCTGCTGCGCGAGCACGTGCGCACGCTGGCCGCGCGGGTGCTCGGCCTGCCGGGTGCCGAGGCGCTCCCGCCCGAGGAGCCGCTGCGACAGCTGGGGTTGGACTCGCTCATGGCCGTGGAGCTGCGCAACCTGCTGGGCAAGGCCGTCGGCCACACGCTGCCGGCCACCGTCACCTTCGACCACCCTTCGGTGAGCGCGCTCGCAGACCATCTGGCCGCCACGACCTTCAAGGCGCACTTCACCGCCGGGCCTGTCTCGACCTCCCCGGCCTCCTCGGTCTCCGCGACGTCGAGCCTGGCCTCTTCCATGGCTCCGGCAGCGGACACCGGCGCGCCGGCCCTCGACGACCTCGACGCCGACGCGCTGGCCGAGCGCCTGCTCAGCCGCCTCGACCAGATCGGCCAGCCGGAGAACTCGTGAGCGACCCCCGCCCCACCGACCATGCCGCGCTGCTCAAGCGCTCACTGCAGGCTATCGACCAGCTGCAGGCGAAGCTGGCGTCAGTGGAGCGCGAGCGCACCGAGCCGATCGCCATCGTCGGCATCGGCTGCCGGTTCCCGCTCGGCGAGTCACCAGCGGCCTTCTGGGAGATGCTGAAGAACGGCGTCGACGCCGTCACCGAAGTGCCGCCCGAGCGCTGGGACGTGGACGCGTTCTACGACCCCGACCCCGACAAGCCCGGCAAGAGCTACACGCGCTGGGGTGCCTTCACCCGCGATGTCGACCGCTTCGACGCCGCGTTCTTCGGCGTCAGCCCGCGCGAGGCGGTCAGCATGGACCCGCAGCAGCGCGTGCTGCTGGAGGTGACCTGGCAAGCGCTCGAGCACGCGGCCATCGCGCCCTCGTCGCTGGCCGGCAGCAACACGGCCGTCTACGTCGGCATCACCACACAGGACTACGCGGTGCAGCTGGCCGAAGCGGTGGGCTCGCGCAACGGCGACGCCTACACACCCTCAGGCACCGCGCACAGCGTGGCTGGCGGGCGCCTGTCCTATGTGCTCGGGCTGCACGGCCCCAACGTGTCCGTCGACACCGCGTGCTCCTCGTCGTTGGTGGCGCTGCATTGGGCGCTGGCGAGCCTGCGCAACCGCGAGAGCGATGTGGCCATCGCTGGCGGCGTCAACCTCACGCTCACGCCCGACGGCTCGGTGCTCACCTCGCGCGCCCGCATGATGAGCTTCGACGGCCACTGCAAGACCTTCGACGCCAGTGCCGACGGCTACGTGCGCGGCGAGGGCTGCGGCATGCTGGTCCTCAAACGCCTGTCGGATGCGCAGCGCGCCGGCGACCGCGTGCTGGCACTCGTGCGCGGCTCGGCGCTCAACCAGGACGGGCGCAGCAGCGGCCTGACCGCCCCCAACGGGCTGGCGCAGGAGGCGGTGATCCGCGCCGCCCTGGCCAATTCGCGGCTGAAGCCCGCCGACATCGGCTACGTCGAGGCGCACGGCACCGGCACGCCGCTCGGCGACCCGATCGAGATCAAGGCGCTGACGCAGGTCTACGGGCAGCGCCCAGCCTCGACGCCGCTGCAGGTAGGCTCGGTCAAGACGAACATCGGCCACCTCGAGGCGGCCGCCGGCATTGCCGGCGTCATCAAGACGGTGCTGGCGCTGCAGCATGGCGTGATTCCGCCGCACCTGCACCTGAAGAACCCCAACCCGCTCATCGACTGGGGCGGTGGCGCCATCGCGGTGCCGACGAAAGCCATGACCTGGGTCGCACCGGCAGGCGGCAAGCGCCGCGCCGGCATAAGCTCGTTCGGATTCAGCGGCACCAATGCGCACGTGATCCTCGAGGAAGCGCCGCCGCCCCAGGAGCCGCCGCCGGCACCCACGGGGGCAATGCCGATCACACTCTCGACACAGACGCCGGCCGCGCTGGCCGAGCTGGCCGGGCGGCTCGCGCAGCACTTGGCCGGGGTCCAAGGCGCCGCCGGTCTAGCGGCCGAGCCCGCAGCCGACCTCGCAGCGGACCTCGGCGCATTTGCCGCGACGCTGGCGCTCGGCCGCTCGCACCTCGTCGAGCGCATCGGCTTTGCCGCGGCCAACCTCGTCGATGCGCGCGCCCGGCTCGAGGAGATCGCCAAGAGCGATGGCGAAGCGCCGCTGCCCGGCATGGCCCGCGGCCGCAGCACCGGAGGCGCCGGACCGGAAGTGGTGTTCATGTTCACTGGCCAGGGCGCGCAGTACGTGGGCATGGCCCAGGGCCTGTACGACCGCGAGCCGGTCTTCCGCGCGGCCCTGGACGAATGCGCGGCGGGCCTCGCGAGCGAACTGCCACGGCCCTTGCTCGAGGTCATGTTCGGCGACGCCGAGGCGCTCGACGACACGGCGTTCACGCAGCCGACGCTCTTCTCGGTCTCCTACGCGCTCACGCGCCTCTGGGCGCACTGGGGCGTGGAACCGACGGCCGTGCTCGGCCACAGCGTGGGCGAGTACGTCGCTGCCTGCGTGGCCGGCGTCTTCGCGCTGCCCGACGCGCTGCGCCTGATCGCGGCGCGCGGCCGGCTCATGAGCCGGTTGCCGCGCGAGGGCGGCATGGCCGCCGTCATGGCGAGCGAGGTGCAGGTGCGGGCCGCCATCGCGGGGCACGAAGCCGACGTGTCGCTCGCGGCCAGCAACGGGCCGGACAGCCTCGTCATCGCCGGCCGGCACGCCGCGCTCGATGCCGTCCTGGCGCGCCTGGCGGACCAGGGCGTGCAGGCGCAGCGGCTGAAGGTGTCGCATGCCTTCCACTCACCGCTGATGGAGCCGATGCTCGACGAGTTCGAGCGCCTCGTCGCCGCCACGCCGATGGCCGCGCCGCAGATCGGCATCGCCTCGAACCTCACGGGCACGATGGCCGATGCCTCCATCTGCACTGCCGCCTACTGGCGGCGCCACGTGCGCGAGGCCGTGCGCTTCGGCGAATCGATGGCCACGTTGCGCGCCGAGGGCTACCGCGTCTTCCTCGAGCTCGGCCCGGCGCCCACGCTCGCGGGCATGGCGCAGCGGATCGAACCCGCAGGCGACGCCGCCTACATCGGCTCGCTGCGCAAGGGCCGCGACGACCGCCACTCGATGCTGGACGCGGCCATGCAGTTGCACGTGCGCGGCCAGAAGCTCGCCTGGCCGGCGCTGCTGGGCGAGGGCGCCCAGGCGCGGCGCACGGTGCTGCCCGGCTACCCCTTCCAGCGCCAGCACTACTGGCAGGACCTCGGCGACGGCCGCCCGGCGCGCGAGCGGGCTGCGACGTCGCGTCGGCCAGCCGTGCACCCGTTGCTCGGCGCACGTTTGCCGAGCCCGCTACCCATCTTCGAGAACTCGCTCGATCTCGCACACGCGCCCTGGCTCGCCGACCACCGCATCTTCGACTTCACCCTCTTCCCAGGGACCGGATTCCTCGAGCTGGCGCTCGCCGCGGGCCGCCAGGCGCTGCCGGGCGAGGCTATCGAAATCGGCGGCCTGGCGCTGCGCGAAGCCCTGGCCCTGCCCGAGCAAGGCATGGTGCAGCTGCAGGTGATCGCCACGCCCCAGGCGGGTGGCTCGCACTTGGTGCAGGTGCATAGCCGGCCCGCGACAGCGAGCGAAGGTGATGCCGAGGCGCCCTGGCGCCACCATGCCAGTTGCGAGCTCCGGCCAGCTTCCGGCGCCGCTCCGCCGCTCGCCCTGGACCTGCCGGCACTGCGCGCCCGCCTCGCCGATGGTGTCGATGTCGGCGCCTACTACGAACAGCTGGCCGAGCAAGGGGCGCACTACGGGCCGACCTTCCGGGCCCTGACCGAGATCTGCCGCGACGGCGGCGAAGTGCTCGGGCGTGTCCAACTGCCTGAGGCATCAGCGACTCCGGTGGGAGATGCCGCCGCCTACGGCTTGCACCCGGCCCTGCTTGACGCGTGTTTCCAGCTCGTCGGTGCGGGCCTCGAGTGGGCGCGGACCGGCGATGGACGCGCGGCGGGCGAGCCGAGCTCGGACCTCTGCGTACCGGTCGGCCTCAGCGCCTACCGGCTGCACAGTGCGGGCGTCGCGGCCGCCTGGTGCCACGCGCGCGTGGCGCGTGCCAGCGAAGACCGCGACCTCTTCCGTGCCGACCTTTCCTTGTACGACGACGAGGGCGCCTGCGTCGCCGAGTTGCGGGGCCTCGAGTTGCGTCGCACCTCTCGCGCCGCCCTGCAGCGCGTGCTCGGCACGGCCTCGTCCAAGGACTGGCTCTTCGAGACAACCTGGATGCCGCACCCGCTGCCTGCGCCAGCGGGCAACGCCACCGCGCCGGGCACGTGGCTGTTGCACACCGACGAAGCCGGCGCGGGCGCGCGCGTCGCCCAGGCGCTGCGCGATCGCGGCGCGACCGTCATCGAGCTCCGCGGCGGTGCAGGCTTTACCGGCTCCGCAAGCCCTGCAAGCGGCACATTCGAAGGCGACCACTGGCACATCGATGCCGGCGACAAGGCTCAATGGCGCCGCGCGCTGGCCGAGGTGCAACGCCGAGCGGGCGGGCGGCTCGCGGGGGTGGTGCTCGCGGGGAGCCTCGAGAACCGCGCCGCCCATGACGAGCCAGATCAGCTGGAAGACATCGAGCTCATTGCCGCCGGGCAGGCGGCGGTGTTGTCGGGCGCACTCGCTGCGGCGCAGTCGCTCGCCGACGTCGACACGCGCGTCTGGGTGCTGACTCGCGGCGCACAGGCCGCGGGTGGTGCATCGAGCGCCGCACCCGACCTCGTGCAGGCGCCGTTGTGGGCTCTGGCCGGCGTGATGGCGGCCGAGCTCGCGGCGCAGAAGATCGTGCGCATCGACCTCGATGCCGACGCACTCGCCGCCGGCCGGGGCGCCGTCGACGAGGCCGCGGCGCTCGTGGCGCACCTGCTGCATCCCGATGCCGAGGACCGCATCGCGCTGCGGGGCGCGCAACGCCTGGTGGCACGCCTGGCGCCCTCGAAAGCCGAGTCGCGCCTGCCAGAGGCGCCGCTGCAACTCGGCGTCACCGAGCGCGGCTCGCTCGCCAACCTGCGCCTGCTGACCGTGCCGCGCGCGGCACCCGGGCCGGGCGAGGTCGAGATCCGGGTGTTCGCCACCGGACTCAACTTCCGCGATGTGCTCAATGCGCTTGGCATGTACCCGGGCGACCCGGGTCCGCTCGGCAACGAGTGCGCGGGCGTGATCAGCGCCGTCGGACCGGGCGTCACCGAGTTCGCCGTTGGCGACGAGGTGGTGTCGATGGTCGACAAGAGCTTCGCCACCTGGGCCGTCGCGCCGGTCGTCATGACCGTGAAGAAACCGCGCGAGATGGAGTTCGCCGAGGCGGCCACGGTGCCCGTGACCTTCCTCACCGCACTGCATGCGCTGCGCGACCTCGCCGGCCTCAAGCGCGGCGACCGCGTGCTCATCCACGCCGTCACCGGCGGTGTCGGCATGGCCGCGCTTCAACTGGCGCTGCGGGCGGGCGCCGAGGTCTACGGCACCGCGGGCACGCCAGCCAAGCGGGCCCTCGCGAAGCGGCTGGGTGCGCACCATGTCGGCGACTCGCGTTCGCTGTCGTTCGCCGCGGACTTCCGGCACGCCATGGGCAATGCGCGGGCCGGGGGAAATGCGCAGGAAGCGCAGGGCATGGACATCGTCCTCAACTCGCTGGCGGGCGAGTTCATCCCCGAGAGCCTGGCGCTGCTGCGGCCGGGCGGGCACTTCATCGAGATCGGCAAGACCGGCATCTGGAACCCGGCCAAGGTGGCCGAGGCCTATCCGGGCCGCCACTACCACCCGCTCTACCTGGGCGAGCTCGCGGCCGCGCGACCCGAGTACGTGAAGGGCATGCTGCAGGAAGTGCTGGCCGACATCGGCCGCGGCGAACTGCGCGCCCTGCCCGCGCGCTGCTGGCCGCTGGACGAGGCCGAGGCGGCCTTCCGCTTCATGGGCCAGGGCCACCACACTGGCAAGATCGTCGTCACGCAGTCGCCGGCACCGGTGATCCGCGCCGATGCGAGCTACCTCGTCACCGGCGGCCTCGGCGGCCTCGGCCTCGCCTGTGCGGCGGGGCTCGCCGATGCGGGCGCAAGGTACCTGACGCTGCTCGGGCGCAAGGCGCCGGGTGCGGCCGCGCTGCAGGCCATCGACGCCTTGCGCGCGCGCGGTGTCGCGGTGCGCGTGGCTGCCGCGGACGTGGCCGATGCGCCATCGCTGGCGCGGGTGCTGGCCCCGGCGGAGGGCCTGCCCCCGGTGCGCGGCATCCTACATGCGGCCGGCACGGTGGACGACGCCATGCTGGCCGAAATCGACATCGGCCGCTTCGCTGGCGTGATGGCCCCCAAGGTGCGCGGCAGCTGGAACCTGCATGCGCTGACGGCGAAGATGCCGCTCGACTTCTTCGTCTGCTTCTCGTCGGGCGCCTCGCTGCTCGGCTCGCCGGGCCAGGGCAACTATGCCGCGGCGAACGCCTTCATGGATGCGCTGGCGCATCGGCGTCGGTGGCGCGGCCAGCATGCGCTGGCCATCAACTGGGGCAGCTGGTCCGGCGCCGGCATGGCCGAGGGCGTGGATGCCTCGCACCGCAGGCGCTGGGCGGCACTCGGCCTCACGATGATCGAGCCGGCCGAAGGCGTGAGCATGCTGATGCAGTTGCTGCAGGCCAATCGGCACGCGGTGGCGGCGGCGCTGCCGCTGACGCGGTCTCGCCTGCCGGCCGGGCTGGCACCGTTCTATGCCCTGCTGCAGACGGCCAGGCCGGCTGCCGCAACGGCGCCCGGCGCCTCGGCGCCGCCGACGGCCGACCTGCTGCCACGCTTGCAGGCGGCCGGCCGCGAAGAGCAGCGCGCCATGCTGCAGGACTTCCTCGCCGATCAGGTGGTGCGGGTGCTGGCGTTGGGCAGCGGACATGCGGTGGACCGCCAGCGCTCGCTCATGGACCTCGGCATGGATTCGCTGATGGCCATGGAACTGCGCAATCGCCTGCAGGCGGCCACGCGGCTGACGGTGGCGGTGGCCGACCTGCTGCAGGGACCGAGCATCCGCAAGCTCGCCGATGACCTGCTGGGCCAGATGACCGGCACGGCGCCGGCGGACACTTCGCAGGCCCCCCCAGCCACCGGCGCGGCGCCCGAACCGGCCTGGGAGGAAGGCACGCTGTGACGACGGCTTCGGTGCGTGCCGCCATGGCGCTGTTTTCCGTGTTCGCCCTCATGTGGGTGTTGATCGAGGAAGTGATCGCGGCCCGGTTGCAGCAGCCCTACGTGCTGGCGCAGGTGATCTGGAGTCGCTACGCCGTCCACCTGCTCGTCCTGCTGGCCCTCTTCGGCTGGCGGCGCGAGGCGCCCTTGTGGCGCACCGGGCGTCCCCGGTTCCAGGTCCTGCGCTCGATGTGCATGGTGGTCATGCCCTTCTCGTTCATCGCGGCGCTCCAGCAGGGCACGCCAGCCAACGCCGTGTGGGCGCTGTTCTGGGTCGCCCCTTTGCTCGTCGTGCTCATCGCGCGCCGCTGGACTTCCGAACCCATCGAGGCACGCAGCTTTTCGCGCGGGGCCTGGCTGTGCGCAGGCTGCGCGCTCGCCGCCGCCGTGATGCTGTGGCCGCAACTGCGGCCGTTCGGCTGGCCGGCCCTGGGCATCTGGCCGCTCGCCGCCGCGGCGATGGCGCTGTCGTTCGCGATCTACCTCGTGATGACGCGCTCGCTGCGCGCCGAGGCCGTGCAGACCAACCTCTTCTACAACGGGCTCGGGCCCTTCCTGGTGCTGACCCCGTTCATGCCCGGCATCTGGGTGATGCCGACGGCGCACGATGCGCTGGTGCTGCTGGCCATCGGCGGCGCGGGCCTCGTCGGCCTGTGGGCCATCGACCGCGCGGCAGCGGCGGCGCCGCTGACCCTCACCGCGCCGGGCCTGTATGCCTACCTGCCGCTGCTGGCCGCCGTCGGCTGGTGGGTGCACGGCCAGCGCAGCACGCGGCGCGAGGTGCTGGTGGTGGGGCTGGTCGCCGCGGCGCTCGCGCATCTGTGGCACCTCGGGTCGCCGGGCCGCGTTTCGCGCAAGCCGTCATGAGCGAACAGGACCTCCTCGACGAGCTCATCGCGCCGCTCGAGGCCGCGGGCGTGCAGTTGTGGTTCGAAGGGCGGCAACTGCGCTTTCGTGCCCCGCCCGGCGCCATCACCCCCGAACTGCGCGGCCAGCTCACGGCGCAACGCGACCGGGTGCTGGGGGCGCTGCGCGAGCGCGAGCGCGGTCGCGTCGTCGAGGGCCCGCTGTCTTACGGCCAGCGGTCGCTGTGGCTCGTGCACCAGGAGAACCCCGGCAGCGCCGCCTACAACGTGGCCTTCGTCGTGCAGGTGTCGTCGCCCGTCGATGCGGCCCGCCTGCGCGAAGCCCTCCAGGTGCTCAGCGACCGGCACCCGCAGCTGCGCAGCGCCTATCCCCTGCGGGATGGCAAGCCGATGCAGCGCACGCCGGGCGCGCAGCATGTCGTCTTCGATGTGCACGACTGCGCAGGCGTCGACGACGCAGCGCTGCAGGCGCGCGTCCGCGCCGACTACGCGCGCCCATTCGACCTCGGCACGGGCCCGGTGTGGCGCACGACCCTCTTTACGCGCAGCGCCAACGACCACGTGCTGCTGATCGTCGCCCACCACATCGCGGTGGACGGCTGGTCGCTGCTCTTGCTGCTGGATGAACTGCGGCAACTGCTGGCGGCGGGCCATGGCCCGGTGCCGACGCTGCCGCGGCCGGAGCCGAGTTACGCCGACTACACGGCCTGGCAGGCGCAGATGCTGGCCGGCCCCGCCGGCGAGGCGCTGGCTGAGCAATGGCAGCGGCGGCTGCGTGCGCCGCGCGCCGAACTCGAGCTGCCGACCGACCACGCACGCCCGGCACGCCGCAGCGCCCAGGGCGCCACGCACGCCTTCACGGTGCCATCCGATCTGCTGCGCGAGCTGGAGGCGCTGGCGCGTGCCGAGGGCACCACCCTCTTCGTGCTCATGCTCGCGGCCTTCAAGGTGCTGCTGATGCGCCTGTCGGGCACCGAAGACATCGTCGTCGGCACGCCCACGCTCGGCCGCGACAAGGGGCGGTTCGATCGCTGCGTGGGCCACTTCGTGAACCCGGTGCCGCTGCGCACGACCGTGGGCGCCGCGACGCCCTTCCGCGAACTGCTGCGCTCGGTGCGTGGCACGCTGCTGTCGGCGCTCGATGGCCAGGAGTACCCGCTCGCCCTGATGGTCGAACGACTGGCGCCCGAGCGCAGCCCCGGCCGCTCGCCGCTGTTCGAGACCATGTTCGTGCTGCAGCGCTTCGAGCAGTTCGGCGGGCTGGCTTCGATGCTCAACGCCGGCAGCGCGGCCGGGCCAGCGGACTTCGGCGGTCTCGCCGTGCGGCCCTATGCCATGCCGCAGCAGGAAGGCCAGTTCGATCTTTCTCTGGGCCTGGTCGACATCGACGACCGGCTGGAAGGGGGCATCCGCTATGCCAGCGACCTCTTCGACCCCGCCACCATCGCCCGCTGGGCCGAGGCCTACCTGACGCTGCTGCGAAGCGTGGTCGCCGACCCCGCCGCCCCTGCCGGGCGCCTGCGCCTGCTCGATGATGCCGCGCGCCAGGCACGCCTGCGCCCGCCGAGCGAGCCGCAACCGGCACCCAGCGGTGGCGCCGGCGCCACGAGGCACGCACGCTTCGAGTCGCAGGCGCGCCTGCGGCCCGAGGCTACGGCACTGCGCTTCCAGGGGCAGTCGATCGCCTACGGCGAGTTGAACCGACGCGCCAACCGCGTGGCGCACGCGCTCATCGCGGCCGGCGCGGGACCCGGCACGGTTGTCGGCCTGTGCCTGGAGCGCACGCCCGACCTGGTGGCCGGCCTGCTCGGCGTCCTGAAGTCCGGTGCCGCCTACCTGCCGCTGGACCTCGCCTACCCGGCCGAGCGCGTGCAGTTCATCCTCGACGATGCGCGCGCGCCGCTGCTCGTCTCGCAAAGCGCGCTACGCACTCAGCGGCCGGCCTTTGCCGGCACCGTCGTCGAGATCGACGATGCCGAGCTCGAGCGCTTCGGCACCGACGACCCCGCGCCGCGCAGCGGCGAGGACGACCTCGTGTACATCATCTACACCTCGGGCTCGACCGGCAGGCCGAAGGGCACGCTGCTCACGCACCGCGCGGTGCGGCGGCTGATGGATGCCACGCACCCCTGGTACCGCTTCGACGAAACCGACCGTTGGACGCTCTTCCACTCCGTGGCCTTCGACTTCTCGGTGTGGGAGCTGTGGGGGGCGCTGGCCTATGGCGGCACGCTGGTGGTCGTGCCGCACCTGGTGAGCCGCGCACCCGACGAGTTCCTGGCGCTGGTCCGCGACGAAGGCGTGACGGTGCTGAACCAGACGCCTTCTGCGTTCCGCCAGTTCATCCAAGCCGACATCGACAACGGCGCGCCCCGCAAACTCGCGCTGCGGCACGTCATCTTCGGCGGCGAGGCGCTGGAGCTGCAGTCGTTGCGGCCCTGGCTCGCACGCCATGGCGACGCGCGGCCGCGGCTGGTGAACATGTACGGCATCACCGAGACCTGCGTGCACGTGACCTACCGGCCGATCTCGATGGCCGACGTCGAGGCCGGGCGCGGCAGCCTGATCGGCGTGCCGATCCCGGACCTTCGCCTGCACGTGCTCGAGCCGGGCGGCGAGCCGGCGCCGGTGGGTGTCGTCGGTGAGATCCATGTCGGAGGACCGGGCCTTGCGCTCGGCTACCTGAACCGCCCGGAGCTCACGGCGGAACGATTCGTACCCGACCCCTTCGTGCCCGGCGAACGGCTCTACCGCAGCGGCGACCTGGCGCGCTACACGGCGGACGGGGAACTCGAGTACGTCGGCCGCCGCGACCTGCAGGTGAAGATCCGCGGCTTCCGCATCGAGCTCGGGGAGATCGAGGCGGCCCTGGGGCGACAACCCGAGGTGCGCCAGGCAGTGGTGACGGTGCACGACGCGGGGCCGGCTGGTGCCCCGACATCGCGCCAACTCGTGGCCTATGTCGTGGCGCCCGGCGCCTCGTCGCAGGCGCTGCGCGAGGCGTTGCGCGCATCGCTGCCCGAGTACATGGTGCCGGGTGCCTTCGTCTTCCTGCCGACGCTGCCACTCACCGGCAACGGCAAGGTCGACTTGCGTGCGCTGCCCCCGCCGGACGGCGACGATTCGCCAGCCGCCGCCGTGACCCCGGAGAACGCTGTGCAGGCCCGGCTGCTGGCGCTGTGGCGGCAGGTGCTGCGGCGCGAGAACCTCGGCATCACCGACAACTTCTTCGACCACGGTGGCCACTCGCTGCTGGCGGTGGAACTGCTGGCGCTGGTCCGCCGGGAAACCGGCCGCCAACTGCCCTTTTCGGTGGTCTTCGAGATGCCGACGGTGCGGCTGATGGCCACGCTGCTGGAGCCCGACGAAGCCACCCCGCCGAACCCGCCCGTCTTGCCCAGCGCGCAGACGACGCAATCCACCGTGGCAGCGAGCGCTGGCGACGAGTTGCTGGAGCGGCTGGCTCGCCTGGGCGTGAAGGTCACGCTCGTGGGTGAACGCCTCAAGCTCGATGCTCCCAAGGGCCGCATCGACGAAGCGCTACGGCAGGAGATCGTGGCGAACAAGCCGGCGCTGGTGGAGGCACTGAGGGCCCTGCCCGCCGCAACCCCGGCGCCGGGGGCCGCCGCTGCGCGCCGCGTGGCGGCTGCGGCGGCCGAGGTCGTTCCGACCCGGATACCGCGCGGCGCGCCCCTGGCTGTCTCGCACCAACAGCAGCGCTTGTGGTTCCTGAAGCAACTGGACCCCGGCAACGCGGCTTACAACGTGCCCTGCACGATCCGCTTCGAAGGCGCGTTCGACGTGGCACTCATGCAGCTGTGCATCGAAGACCTCGTGCAGCGCCACGAGAGCCTGCGTACCCGCTTCGTCGCCGTCGATGGCGAGCCGAGGTGCGTCATCGAGACGTCCGGCGCGGTGCCCGTCGAGCACGTCGACCTGAGCGAGCAAGCCGATGCGGCCGGGCGCGAGGTCGCGCTCATGGAGGCGCTTCGGCGCTTCTCGCTGCGGCCCTTCGATCTCGCCCGGGCGCCGCTCATGCGCGTGCTGTGGGTGCGGCTGGCGCCCGGCCAGGTGGTCCTGTGCCTGGTCGTCGACCACATCGTGGCTGACGGCCTCTCGCTGGCGGTGATCTCGGCCGAGTTGCGCGAGCTCTATGGCGCCCGCCGCCAGCGTGCCGAGACCGGCATGGCCGAGGTGCTGCGGCCGCTGCAACTGCAGTATGTCGACCTGGCGGCCTGGCAGGAGCGGCAGTTCGCCGCCGGTGCACTGTCGGAACACCTCACGTTCTGGACCCACCAGCTCGCCGACCTGCCCGAACTGCTCGCATTGCCGACCGATCGGCCACGCCCGCCGGTGCAGACGTACCGCGGCGCCCGCCTGCGGCACGTCCTCTCCCCGGGCCTGGTGCCGGCGGTGCGGCGTGTCGCGCGCGAGTCCAGAGCCACCCACTTCATGGTGCTGCTGGCCGCCTTCATGGCACTGCTGCAGCGCCAGACCGGCATGGACGACATCCCGGTGGGCACGGCGGTCGGCAACCGCCTGCATCCCGAGGCCGCAGGCGTCGTCGGCTTCTTTGCCAACAACGTGGTGCTGCGGGGCAACCTCTCCGGCCAGCCCACGGTGCGCGAGCACATCGCGCGCGTTCGCGAGATGTGCATGCTGAGCATGGCGCACCAGCAGATGCCCTTCGACTTGCTCGTGGACGCGCTGGTCAAGCGCCGCGAGACGGACCGCTCGCCGTTGTTCCAGGTGCTCTTCGTGCTGCAGAACTACGGCGGCTTCGACGTGCCCCTGCCCGGCTCGCACGGCAAGGGATTTGCGCTCGACTTCGGCACGGCGCGCTACGACCTCTCGCTCGATCTCCTGGAGGCGGACGAGGGCCTGGAGGCCTACCTCGAATACAACACCGCCTTGTTCGATGCCGACACCATCGAGCGGCTGGCCCGGCAGTACGAGACGCTGCTGGGCGACATGCTGAGCCGGCCCGATGCGCGCCTGGCCGAACTGCACCTGCTTTCACCGGCCGACGAGGCGCTGCTTTCGAATGGCTGGAACGACACGGCGGCGCCCTACCCGGCCGACGCCACGGTGCATGGCCTGTTCGAGGCCCAGGCCGCGCGCGCACCGGCGGCCACGGCGCTGGTCTTCGAGGACGAGCGTGTCAGCTTTGGGGAACTGAACCGGCGCGCCAACCAGATGGCCCAGGGGCTGCGCGCGCGCGGCGTGGTCCGTGGCGCGCTCGTCGGCATCTGGCTGGACCGCTCGGTGGCGATGGTGGTCGCAGTGCTCGGCGTGCTCAAGGCCGGCGCCGCCTACGTGCCGCTGGACCCGG
>JAEUPE010000299.1 GCA_016790435.1 Rubrivivax sp.
CAACTGGTTCACCTACCACCGCAAGCGCAAGCTGATGCTGGCCGCGGCGATGGGCAAGGTGCTCGAGCCGATGACCGGCCTGCGCATGGGCGTGGTGCCGTTCAGCAACCGCGACGCGGTGACCATGCTCGACGCCGACTCGACCACGTCGTCGGCGAACCGCTACGCCACCGCCGGCCGGTTCTACCTGAACTCGATGACGGCCAACGGCACGCCCACGCACGCGACCATGGCGCACATCGCCGCCCAGTACAACACCAACACCGGGATCGTGCAGTACGCCTGCCAGCGCAACAGCATGTTCGTGGTGACCGACGGCTTTGCCAACGCGCACAGCGTGACCACGCCGGCCTACAACTCGGCCACCTACGGCAGCGGCGCGCCGTACACGACGATCCACGCCAACTCGCTGGCCGACCTGGCGTTGTCGTACTACACGAATCGCCTTCGCAGCGACCTCACAGCAGGCCTGGTGCCGCTGGGCGACCCGACGCGGGTCAACCCCATCACCAATCCGAACCTGCACATCACCACCTACGGCATCACTCTGGGCGCGCGCGGCACGCTGAACAGCGGCTCGGCCAACCCGTTCAGCACCAACGTCTTCTCCTCGCCGCCGACCTGGCCGGCGCCGGTGGCAGACGACCCGACGATGGTCGACGACCTCTGGCACGCCACGATCAACGGGCGCGGCCTGATGTTCCTCGCCAACGACGCGACCGCGATGCGCACGGCCATCCAGTCGGCGTTCGATGACATCCTGACGCAGGCCGGTGCGCAGGCCTCGATCGGCGTCAGCTCGGTCAACCTCGGTCGCGGCGACGACAACGCCTACCTCGGCAAGTACAACATTCGCGGCTGGAGCGGCGACCTCACACGCAATGCCGTCAGCACCACGACCGGCGTCGTCAGCACGACGGCGACCTGGTCGGCGGCTGCGCTGCTGGCGGCGCGCGACTGGACGACACGCCTCGTCTTTACCTCCAACAACAGCGCCGGCATCGACTTCACCTCTGCCAACATCGGCGCCACGGTGAACCCCGACAGCGCCACGTTCACGAACGCCCAGGTCGTCGACTGGATGCGCGGCAGCCGCGTCGGCGAGGGCACCTCGGTGCGTGCGCGGTCGAGCCTGATCGGCGCGGTGGTCAATGCCGAACCGGTGGTCTCGCGCGCCGACGGCGTGGTCTACCTGGCCTCCGGCGAGGGCTTGCTGCACGCGTTCGACACCACCTCCGGCGCCGAGCTGTGGGCCTACCACCCCTCGGACACGCTCGCCACCGCCGGCGCGTCGGTGGCGCGCGGCTGGGTCTTCAAGACGCAGCTCGATGCCACGCCGACGCTGGCCCAGCTCTCCAGCAGCCAGAAGATGTTGATCGGCGGGCTTGGCGCGGCCGGGCGCAGCTACTACGCGCTCGACGTGAGCAGCCCGCGCCCGGCCAACGCCACGGCGGCGGCGGCGCAGTTCAAGTGGATCTTCCCCGCCACCACCGACACCACCAACCGCGGCCTGATGGGCTACACGGTGGGCCGGCCGGTGGTCACCAAGACGGCGGCCGACGGCGCCGTGGCGCTCGTGACGTCGGGCTACGACAACGGCGTCACGCTCGGCGACGGCAAGGGCCGCGTGTGGATGCTCAACGCCACCACCGGCAGCGTCGTCAAGACCTTCCGCACCACCGAGGGCAGCGTGGGCAGCGAGGCGGGCCTCGTGCACATCTCGGCGCTGAAGGAGCTCGACGGCACCACCCGGTACGCCTATGGCGGCGACCTGCTCGGCAACGTCTGGAAGTTCGACCTCGCCCGGGCCGGCGCCGGCCCGCACGATGCGGAGCTGGTGGCCACGCTCTACGACAGCGCCGGCAACCGCCAGCCGGTGACGGCGGCGCCCGAGCTCGTGATGATGGGCGACAAGCGCGTGATCCTGGTCGGCACCGGCCGTGTGCTGGACATCAACGACTTCGGCAGCACGCGCACGCAGAGCTTCTACGCCATCGCCGATGGCGCGACCCTGGCCAACGCCCGCAGCAGCCTCACGCAGCGCACCTACACGCGCAGCGCCGACAACAGCACGGTGGAGTCGACGCCGCTCACCGGCAGCGACTTCAGCTGGACGAGCGACCGCGGCTGGTATGTCGACCTGCCCGCCGGCGAGCAGGCCAATACCTTGCCGGTCATCACCTACGGCACGGTGGCCTTCGTCACCAACACCAACGGCAGCACCGACTGCTCGCAGTCCTCGTGGCTGTACCTCATCGACGTGGGCACCGGCAAGAAGGTCACCGGCTCGACGTTCGTGGCCACGCTGATCTCGAACAACGCCAACGCCTCGCGCGTGATCACGCTGCGCGCCGTGGACGGCAAGATCTTCGGCACCGCGCACCGCTCGGACGACACCATCTTCCAGCGCCAGCTGCCCATCGGCACGACCATCCAGCCGTCCAAGAACGCCTGGCGCGAGTTGCGGCGATAGGCCCCAGGGGCCCGCGAGGCGCCAACGGCGCCGGCTGTTCGGGCTTCAAGGCGGCTGCAGGTGGGCGTCGTCGTTCCAGCCCACCAGCACGAAGCCTTCGCCGTTCCAGAGCAGGCGGTTGATGCTGGCGTTGCCGAGTTGCCAGGTACGCGGCGCCTGCATCGGCGCGCCGGTGGCGGCCCGGTACAGGCAGTCGAGCACGCCGCCGTGCGCCACCAGGGCCACGGTCTCGCCGGGGTGGCGCGCGGCGATCTCGGCGGCGCACGGAACGCAGCGGGCGTAGAACGCCTCCGGCGTTTCGCCACCGCCCGGGGCAAAGCCTGGCTCGCGCGTGCGCCAGCGGCGCAGATCGTCGGGCCAGCGTTGCTCGACCTCGGCATAGGTCAGGCCCTCGAATGTGCCGAAGGCCCGCTCGCGCAGAGCCACCTCGAGCCGTACTTCGGTGAGCCCTGTCGCCAGCGCCAGCACCTCCGCCGTGGCGCGCGCGCGTAGCAGGTCGCTGCTGTAGATGCGGGTGAGCCCCTCGCCGCGCAGTGCCGTGCCGAGGCGCTCGGCCTGCCAGCGGCCATGTTCGTTGAGCGGCTCGTCGACGCTGCCCTGGATGCGCTGCGCGGCATTCCAGGCGGTTTCGCCGTGGCGCAACACGACGAGCCGCGTGGGCTCGACCGGTTCGCCCGACGGCACGGCCTCGCTCAGCCTTCCTCCAGCAACCGCCGATTCAGCGTGTAGGTGCCCGAGTAGGTGGCCTCGGCCAGCACGCGCCCGGCGAGCGCGCGGCGCACGTCGGGCCCATCGAACACGCCCTCGAGCGGCAAGCGCGGCAGCGCCACCGCGTACAAGGTGAAGACGTAGTGGTGCACGAGCGAGTCGTTCCAGGGCGGAAACGGACCGTCGTAGCCGAAGTAGTCGCCGGCCATGGCCGAGTCCTGGGCGAACCAGCGCGTGTAGTCGTTGCGGCCGTGCCGGGCCCCGTTCGGGGCGGCAGGCCCGGGTTTGCCGTGCGGCACGAAGCCGCGGCTGAACTCTCCCTCGCCGATGACCATCGGCCGCGGCGGCAGGTCGATCAGGACCCAGTGGAAGAAGTCGGCGCGGTCCAGGTCGGCCGGCACCTCGACCCCTTCGCGATTGACGTGGCTGGCCTCGGTGGGGGCGTCGAAATCGTGGCACACCAGCACCATCGAGCGTGTGCCTTCGGGCAACTCGCTCCAGGCCAGATGCGGGTTCAGGTTCTCGCCGAAGGCGGCGCGGCCGGCGCCGTCGGGGCGCCCTGCGGCGTATCGCGCCGGGATGCGGTCGCCGTTGGTCCAGCTGTCGCTCCACAGTTTCATGGGGCCTCGTTCACCTCTTGCCGCGAGCCGGAACGAACGGCTGGCGGCCTGCTGTCGTGGGCGGTCACTGAAGGAGCACTCCGGCACGAGCCCTTTTGGCGGCCGGGCAGCCTCATGCGCCCCAGACCACGGGCACTTGGGCCCGGGCAGCGCGTTCGAACATGTCGATCATCGGCCACAGTCGCCGACGCAGGCTGACCGGCGGCTCGGCCTCGCCTTCGAGGGCACCGGGCGCCGCCGCACCGGGCGAGGCGGCCCGCTGCTCGGCCTGCTCGATGGCCGAGCGCAGCGCCGCGATGGCTGCCGCCATGTCGCGTGGCTCGACGATGCCTTTGCTCGCGGGCTCGCGACCGAGCAGGCGCAGCATGGCATCGCCATGCGGACCGAGCATGATGACGTCGCCGCTTTCGGCGCTTTTGAACTTGTAGATCATCGGGTGGCGGCGGCCCGTCGCCACCCGATGGCGCGCGGTCCGCACGGGGACATTGTGGCCGCATTGTGGCGGCCCGCCGCCCAGGCCGGGCGTGTGGCCGGCTCGCGAGCCGTGCCGTGCTGCTCAGCCTCGAACGAGGCGGATGCGCTGCGGGCCGTGGCCGCTTCCCGCGGCCGCCGTGGCCGCTTCGACGCCGGACTGCACCAGCCGCTGCTCGAAGCTCAGGGGATCCAGGGCGGGCGCGTAGAGAAAACCCTGCATCTCGGCGCAGCCCTCGCGCACGAGGAATTCACGCTGCTGCTCGGTCTCCACGCCTTCGGCGATGACGCGCATGTCCAGCGCCCGCGACATCTGCAGGATGGCGCGCACGATGCCGGCATCCGTCTCGTCGCCCGGCAGCCCCTGGACGAAGCTGCGGTCGATCTTCAGCTTGCCGATCGGAAAGCGCTTCAGGTACGACAGGCTCGAGTAGCCGGTGCCGAAGTCGTCGATCGACAGGCGCACGCCCAGCCGCTTGAGGGCGCGCAGGCGGGCCAGCGCCTCGTCGGCGTCGTGCACGAGGATCGATTCGGTGAGTTCGAGTTCGAGCAGGTGCGGCGGCAGTGCGCTCACCGCCAGCACGCTTGCCACGCGCTCGACGAACTGCGCCTGGTGGAACTGCAGGGCCGAGACGTTCACCGCCACCGGCAGCAGCCAGCCGCGCTGCTGCCACAGCGCCGCCTGGCGCACGGCCTGCGCCAGCACCCAGTCGCCGATGTCGACGATGAAGCCGCTCTCCTCGGCCACCGGGATGAAGCGGCCCGGCGAGATCTCGCCCAGCTCGGGGTCGCGCCAGCGCAGCAGCGCCTCGGCGCCGACGATGCGGCCGTCGAGCAGGCTCACTTGCGGCTGGTAGGCCAGGCGGAAGCGGCCGCTGACGAGCGCTTGCCGCATCGCGTGGTCGAGCATCATGTGCGAGCGGCGATCGACCTCCGCGCGGGCCTGGTGCAGGCGTACGTTGGCGCGGCCGGCGAGCTTGACGGCGCGCATCGCCGCCTCGGCATGACGGGCGAGTTCGTCGGCACTGCGGCCGTGCGACGGCGCCAGCGCGATGCCGATGCTGCAGGTCAGGGTGAAGGTCGCTCCTTCCAGCGAGCAGGGCTGCGCGACCACGTTGAGCATGCGGCGCGCCGTGGTCTCCGCCGAGCGCGCGTCGGCGCCGGCGAGCAGCACGCCGAACTGGTCGCCGCCGATGCGCGCGAGGCGGTCCTCCTCGCGCAGGCAGCCCTGCAGCCGCTGTGCCACGTGCTGCAGCACGCGGTCGCCCATGGCATGGCCGAGCGAGACGTTGATCTGCCGAAACCGGTCGAGGTCGACGACCATCACGGCAAAGCCTTGGCGGCCCTCACCCCCAGCGGCGGCGGCCTGTGCCGCCACCTCGAGCCAGTCGGACATGACGCGGCGGTTCGGCAGGCCGGTCAGGGCATCCGTGCTGGCCAGGGTCTCGATGCGTTCCTCGGCGGCGAGCCGTTCGCTGAGGTCGCGGAAGGCCCACACGCGCCCCTGCGGCCGGCCCTCGCGCCACAGCGGCCGCGTCACGCGCTCGAGGACCGAGCCGCCGAGCAGCGACACGCGATCCGTGGCGGCGAGCAGCGGTGAGTCGAAGAGCGCGCGCAGCCGCTGCGCATAGGCCTCGGGCTCGATGACGCTGCGCTGCATCCAGGCGGCGATGGCGGCGTCGTCGCGGGCCCGCAGCAGCTCCTCGGGCAGCCCCCAGATGGCCGCGAAGCGCCGGTTGAACGAGCGCAGGCCACCGGCGAGGTCGGTGACGAGCAGACCGTCGGCTGTCGATTCGAGCGTGGCCTCGAGTTCGGCCAGACGCGCCTCGCGCCCGGCGTCGGCGGCCTGCTCGGGGCTGCGGTCGATGACCATGACCAGCGCCCAGGCGCGGTCGTCGGCCGCTTCGTCGTGCACGAGGCTGATGCTGCGCCGCACATGCCGCGCGCCGCCGTCGGCGCAGGCGAACACGGTGTCCGAATCGAGCGCCGGCACCTCGTGGCCGGCGCGCGGACGTGGTGCCTTGCGCCAGTCGCCTTCCGCGACCGCGGCCCACCACGCCAAGTCTTCCGGCGAGGCGGCGAGTTGCTGCGCGGGGGCGCCGACGAGCTCGCCCAGCGTCCTGCCGAGCAAGCTCGCGGCCGCGCTGTTGGCAGCCACCACCACCGCCTGCGGCAGCGAGACCAGCCAGGCGGCGTGCGGCAGCGCCCGCACGAGCGCGCAAGCCGAAGCTTCGGCCCGGGACCGGCCAGCCCCCCGGGCGCGGCCGCCGGCCTGGCCGTCGGCGGTGGCGGCCGCAGCGTCGGTCATGGGTGGCATTGCCTCGTCGGATGCATGGCCGGTCGCCAGGGAGCCTGTCGGATGCGCGCGCGGCGGCTCAGGCCGCGGCCATCTCGCGCGCGGGCCGCAGGGAAGCGCCGGCGGCGGCCGCGAGCGACTCGAAGAAGTACGCCACGCGCGGGCGCGGGTCCAGGTACTGCAGGGCGACCGACGGCACCTTGGCGGCGGCGAGGCTGCGCCGGATGCCGATGTCCGGCTCGCGCTCCAGGTCGAGCAGCAGCGCCTCGTTGCGCGGCACGCCGTGCTCGTGCACCAGCACGCGTGGCTTGAGCGGGCGCGTCGAGTTGACGGCCACCACCATGGCATAGCGCTCGTCGGTGAGCTGCACGAGCGAGCCTGCCGGGTAGACGCCCATCATGCGGATGAAGGCATTCAGCACCGAGGCGTCGTAGCGTGTGCGCCCATGCGCGAACAGCATCGCGACCGCCTCGTGCGGCGTGAGCGGCGGCGTGCGCGTGGCCGGGTTGCACAGGTTGTCGTAGCGGTTGACGATGGCCACGATGCGGCCGGCGAGGGAGATGCGGTCGCCGGTCATGCGCGCCGGGAAGCCGGTGGCGTCGGCATGCTCGTGGTGTTGCGCAATGACGGCCAGGGCGCCTTCGGGCAGGTCCATGCCCCGCGCCGTGGCGACGCCACGCGCGACGTGCTCGCGATAGGCCTGGGTTTCGGCGGCAGAGCAGCCGGCCTCGATGTGGCGCACGCGCTCGGGCAATTCGAGCTTGCCCACGTCGTGCAGCAGCGCGCCGAGCGCCAGGTCGGCCAGGTCCTCGCGCGGCAAGCCGAGCGAGCGGCCCAGCAGCATCGACACCACCGTGACATTCAGCGCGTGCGCTGCCGAGCGGTCGTTGCCGGCGCCGGGCAGCAGGCGGATGCCGACTTCGCCGTCGGTCATGAGCTTGTCGGTGAGCGCGTCGGCCAAGGCGCCGGCGCCGGCGCGCGCCGCCGCGGGGTTTGCGGGCAGGGCATCGTTGGCCGCGCGCCAGGCGCTGGCGGCCTCGGCGAACTGCCGCTCGCACTGCTGCTGCGCATGGCGCTCGACGGCCAGTTCGGTGTCAAGGCGCCTGGGCACCTCGCGTCCGGCGTGGTGCCGGGCTGCCTCGGCCGGGGTCGGGTCGGCGGAGCCGGTTGTGAAGGGTGCCGCGCCGTCCGCCCCGCCGGCCGAGGCGCGCGCCGCTGTCTCGGCAGGCGCATCTGCCGGCGCACTCACCCTATTCGAATGTTCGCTGCCTGCGCGGGCGCCGTCCCGCCCTGGGTCGGCGGCCGCGGGCAACGTCGCGGGGGCACCGGGGCCCGCCGGCAGCGAGCCGCTGTCGTGCGCCAGGTGATCGCTCAATTCCGGGCTCCAGCGCACGCGGGCCAGCTTCAAGCCACGCAGCGTGGCGATCTGTTGCGCGTTGACGATGCGGAAGCTCGAGCGCGCGAAGGGGTGCGAGAGCCAGCCACCGTCGAGGTGGATGAACATGCCCACGCGAAGATCGTCCAAGGCGATCGTCGGTTCTGCGGCGGGGCTGTCGACCGGACGCGCCTTGGCGCTGCGGCTGTTGAACATGGTGTGCTGGCTCCGATGGCGGACGGGGGCTCCGTGGCGAGCCGCTCGTCCACCGAGTTTTCGGGTGGCCGGCACCTCAACTTGAGGCCAGGGGCCTCGGGAGGACCCGGGGCTGGGGGCCCATGTGCCGTGCCTGCCGTGCCATATCGCACGCACGGCACCGTGCCGGCGCGCGGTGGCGGTGCCGACGCTTGCAGTACAAGAGCGGAGGGAAGCAGTAGAGCGCCAAGAGAAGGCGGCAGTAGCGACCGGGTCGAGCGGACCGGCCGAGGAACGGATTGCCACTGTGACGGCGATGTCGAGGACGTTCGGGGACGGCGTGTTGCAGCAGGTGCTGCAGGCGACGCCACAGGGCGTGTGGTTCCTCGATGCCCGAGGCATCACCGTCGACGTCAACGCCGCGATGTGCCGGCTGCTCGGGCGCGAGCGCGAGGAGGTGCTGGGCCGCGCCGCGCCCGACTTCTTCCAGGACGCGCATCGCACGACGCTGCAGCGCGAGCTGGCGGCCCGCCACCGTGGTGCCGCCGGCGTCTACGAGGCCGACATCGTGCGCGCGGACGGCACCGTGTGCCATTGCATCAACCACGCCACGCCGCTGTTCGACAGCGAGGGCGAGCTTGTCGGCTCGGTGGGCCTGTGGACCGACCTCACGGCGCAGCGTCGCAACGAGCAGGCGCTGCACGGCTATGCCTTCGCCTTCAACTCCATCTCCGAGGCGGTGTCGGTGGTCGACCCCGAGATGCGCTACATGATGGTGAACGACGCGTGGTGCCGCATCACCGGCATCGCCCGCGAGGACGCCGTCGGCCGGGTGGCGACGCAGCTGCTGGGCACCACCGGCTACCTCACCGACGAGCGCCGCCTGGCCCTCGAGGGCTGCCTGCGTGAAGGGCGCGAGGCGCGCGTGACGAGCGCCCACGTCGGCCCCGACGGCAACCGGGTCCATCTCGAGACCACGCACACCCCCTACCGCGATGCCGCCGGCGAATTGCGCGGCGCCGTGTTGACGACGCGCAACGTCACCGCCGAGCAGCACATGATCGCCATGCTGCAGGCGAGCGAGGCGCGGCAGCGGGCCCTGCTGGACGCCTTTCCGGGCTTCATCGCCGCGGTCGACGAGCAGATGCGATACACGTACGCCAACGACCGCCTGGCGCAGCTGTTGGGGCGGCCAGCGCACGAGATCGTCGGCCGCACGGCGCGCGAGGTGCTCGGCGAGGCGCGCGCCGAGGCCGCCGAGCAGGAGGTGCGTGCCGCCTTTGCCGGGCGCGTCACGCGCGCCGAGCGCCACTACCCGGCGTCCGGGGACCTGTCGCTCTCCCGTGCTGCGGGCGAAGCGACAGGCTCGCGAGTCCCGGGCCGCCTGGCCCTGGAGGTGCTGCACGTGTCCGGGCCGCCGCAGCCCGACGGTCGGCGAACGTGCTTCGTCTTCGGCCTGGACGTCACCGAGCGCCTGCTCGCCCAGGATGCGTTGCGCGCCGCTCGCGACGAGGCGGAACAGGCCAACCGCGCCAAGTCGCGCTTCCTGGCCCAGATGTCGCACGAGTTGCGCACGCCGCTGCATGCCATCACCGGCTTCGCGCAACTGCTCGAGCGCGACCCACGTGCGCCGCTGACGC
The DNA here is from genome assembly GCA_016790435.1 of Rubrivivax sp. Taxonomy (GTDB): domain Bacteria; phylum Pseudomonadota; class Gammaproteobacteria; order Burkholderiales; family Burkholderiaceae_C; genus Rubrivivax. The sequence continues at coordinate 9,779 of JAEUPE010000299.1, forward strand.
CGCAGCAGGCAGGGTTCGTGAGCGAGATCCTGCATGGCGCGCAGCACTTGCTGGAGCTGATCAACGAAGTGCTCGATCTCGGCCGCATCGAGGCCGGCCGCCTGCAATTGCAGCCCGAGGCGGTGGCGCTGCCGGCGCTGGTGCAGGAGTGCCTGGCGCTCGTGCAGCCGCTGGCCCGGGAGCGCGACGTGCTGCTGCGTGAGGCGCGCTTCGCGGCGCGTGTCGACCAGACCTGGGCCGTGCGCGCCGACCGGATGCGCCTGAAGCAGGTGCTGCTGAACCTGCTTGCCAACGCCGTCAAGTACAACCACCGCGGTGGCGAGGTCGACCTGGCCGTGGATGCGGTGCAGGCCGTGGATGGGGGGCCGGGCGGGCCGGCCGTCCGCATCGCCGTGCGCGACACGGGCCCGGGCCTGGACGATGCGTCGGTCGACCGCCTCTTCCGCCCCTTCGAACGCCTCGGCGCAGAGCACGGCGCCGTCGAAGGCACCGGCATCGGCCTGGCGCTCAGCCGGCGGCTCGTGCTGGCCATGGGAGGCCGGATTGGCGTTGACAGCCGGCCAGGCGAGGGCAGCCGGTTCTGGCTCGAGTTGCCGCAGGCCGTGCCGGGGGCGCCCGCGACCGTGCCGTACCCTGCCACGCCGGCCGAGCCGGCGCGCGATGTGGGCCTCGCGGGGGCCTCGGTGCTCTACGTCGACGACAACCCCGTCAACCTGGTGCTGATGGAGGCGATGCTCCGCCTGCTGCCTGGCCTGCGCCTCTTCAGCGCCGAGAACGCGGCCGAAGGTTTGCGCCTGGCGTCGCAGGAGCGGCCGCGGCTGATCCTGCTCGATATCCAGCTGCCCGACATGGACGGCTTCGAGCTGCTGGCGCGCCTGCGCGCGATGGCAGCCCACGAGGCGGCCGACGAAGGCGCCGGCGCAGGGGTCGGCGAAAGGGTCAGCGAACGGGCCGGCGAAGTGGCAAACGAAGGGGCAAGCGAAGCGACCGCCACGCGCCCCACCCCGCCCATGCCACCCGTGGTGGCGGTGAGCGCCAACGCGATGCCGGCCGACATCGAGGCGGCGCGCGCGGCCGGTTTTGCCGACTACCTGACCAAGCCGCTAGACCTGGAGCGACTGCACGCCACCGTGCGGCGCATGCTCGCACTGCAGTGACCGAGCCACGCATCTGCGCAAGCCCGCCATGGGGTCATGGCAGACCGATCGGCCCCAGCTGCTATCGGTGCTTCATTTCCAGCCACAGCAGGTACAGGCCGCTGGCCACCACCACGGTCGCGCCGGCGATGACGAACGCGTCGGGAACCTGGTTGAAGACGAGCCAGCCCCAGAAGCTCATGTAGAGGATCTGCTGATAGATGAAGGGGCCGAGCACCGCGGCCGACGCGTGCCGATGGGCTCGCGCCACGAACAGGTGCCCGAGGCCGCCGGCCAGCCCGCAGGCGGCGATGACGGCCCAGGTCAGCCAGCCCGAAGGCCACTGCCACTGCGCCAGCGCGAACGGCGCGATGGCCAGCGCCGAACCGAGCGCCGACAGCCACATCATCGACTCCGGCGTCTCGCTCGCGGCCATGCGCCGCGTCAGCAGGTTGAAGCTGGCATAGAGCACCGCGTTGAGCAGCGACAGCCCGATGGCCGGGTGGAAGCCCTGCGCGCCGGGTCGCACGATCAGCAGCACGCCGGCGAAGCCCACGCCGATGGCGAGCCAGCGCCGGGCGTCGAGCCGCTCGTGCATGAACACCGCCGAGATGACCGCGATGAGGATGGGCACCGAGAACTGGATCGCCGACACCTCCGCCAGCTGCAGGAAGCGCAGCGCGGCGAAGTTGAGCGCCGTCATCGTCACCATCATCAGCGCCCGCAGGCCCTGCAGCCGCCAGCTGGCCACGCGCACGAGCGCGGCGCCATGCGTGGGCGCCAGCATCGCGCCCATCAGCACGGCGTGGGCCGCGAAGCGCAGCCAAACCACCTCGGCCACCGGCAGCGTCTGCACCAGCCACTTGGCGCAAGTGTCGATGACGGCAAAGCACAGCGTGGCCAGCGAGACCAGCGCGATGCCGATGCGGCGCTGGCGGGCGTCGGCCCGGGCAAGCAACATGCGTGCATGCTAAGCGGCGGGTGTGGCGCCGATGGCCGCGCAGGGTGATGGCCGGCCCGCCGCCGTAGACTGCACTCCCACCCCACGGGAGCCACCGACGTGATCCTCGAAATCGCCGACATCCGCATCCAGCCGGGCCAGCAGGCCGCCTTCGACGAGGCCATCCAGCGCGGCGTCAGCACCGTCATCGCGCGCGCCCGCGGCATGAAGGGCTGGAAGGTCAACCGCGGCGTCGAGAGCCCCGAGCGCTACATCCTGCAGATCTTCTGGGAGACGCTGGAGGACCACACGGTGCACTTCCGCGGCGGACCGCTGTTCGCAGAGTGGCGCGCCATCGTCGGGCCGTTCTTCGCGCAGCCGCCGGTGGTGGAGCACTTCACCCTCGTCGGCAAGTCGGCGTGATGGGCATGAACCGCGTGCAGCCGGCCGGGAGCCCGCGATGAGCCGCAGCGAGGCCCTGGCCGCTGCCGCGGCGCACTTCGACCGCGGTCACTTCGCGCGCGACCTCGCGCGGCGCGTGGCCATCCGCACCGAGAGCCAGGACCCGGCCTCGGGCCCGGCGCTGCAGAGCTATCTCGCGGACGAAATCGGCCCGTCGCTCGCGGCCCTCGGTTTCGAGTTCCGCGTCCTCGCCAATCCCGAGCCGGCCTTCGGGCCCTTCCTGATCGGCACGCGCCATGAGTCGGACGACCTGCCCACGGTCTTCATGTACGGCCACGGCGACGTCATCCGCGGCCAGGACAAGAGCTGGACACGGGGCCAGGGCCCGTGGGTGCTGGCGGCCGACGGCGAGCGCCTCTACGGTCGCGGCACCGCCGACAACAAGGGCCAGCACAGCATCAACCTTGCCGCGCTGGCGCAGGTGCTGGAGGCGCGCGGTGGCC
>JAEUPE010000004.1 GCA_016790435.1 Rubrivivax sp.
CGCGCGCTGCGTGCCGTGGCCGACGACCACCAGGCGGCGCAGAGCATCGGCATCCCGCTCAACCGCGTCTGGGTCATCGTGTGGAGCGTCGCCGGCTTCACCGCGCTGGTGGCCGGCATCATCTGGGGCAGCAAGCTCGGCGTGCAGTTCTCGCTCTCGACGCTGGCACTGAAGGCGCTGCCGGTGGTCATCCTGGGCGGGCTCACCTCGGTGCCGGGCGCCATCATCGGCGGGCTGCTGCTGGGCGTGGGCGAGAAGCTCTCCGAGGTCTTCATCGGGCCGATGGTCGGCGGCGGCATCGAGATCTGGTTCGGCTACGTGCTGGTGTTGTTCGTGCTTCTCGTGCGGCCGCAAGGGCTGTTCGGCGAGAAGATCATCGACCGCGTCTGAGCATCGGGCCAGGAGAAGAAGATGCTCTACCGCGAGAACGGCCAGTTCAAGACCAGCTACACCAAGGACCAGCAGGTCTTCCCGATCGCGCAAGACCGCATCGGCATCGCCTTGCTGCTCGTGTTCGCCGTGATCGGCGTGCCGCTGCTGGTGCAGGACGACTACCTGTACCGCGCCATCCTCATCCCGTTCCTCATCCTCTCGCTGGCGGCGCTCGGGCTCAACATCCTCGTCGGCTACTGCGGCCAGATCTCGCTCGGCACCGGCGCCTTCATGGCCGTGGGCGCGTATGCGGCCTACAACCTCTTCGTGCGCATCGACGGCATGCCGATGATCGTCGCCCTGCTCGCGGGCGGCTTCTTCGCCATGGTCATCGGCGTGCTGTTCGGCATCCCGAGCCTGCGCATCAAGGGCCTGTACCTGGCCGTGGCGACGCTGGCAGCGCAGTTCTTCTGGGACTGGGCCTTCCTGCGCATCAAGTGGTTCACGAACAACTCGAGCTCGGGCTCGGTGAACGTGTCCAACCTGTCGCTGTTCGGCTGGGGCATCGACACGCCGATGGAGCGCTACCTCTTCTGCCTGGGCATGCTGATCGCCTTCGGCATCGGCGCGAAGAACCTGGTGCGCAGCCACATCGGGCGCGAGTGGATGGCCATCCGCGACATGGACGTGGCTGCGGCCGTCATCGGCATCCGGCCGGTGTACGCCAAGCTCACAGCCTTCGCGGTGTCGAGCTTCATCGTCGGCGTGGCCGGCGCGATGTGGGGCTTCGTGCACCTCGGCGCATGGGAGCCGGCGGCGTTCTCCATCGACCGTTCGTTCCAGCTGCTGTTCATGATCATCATCGGCGGCCTGGGCTCGATCATGGGCAGCTTCTTCGGTGCCTTCTTCATCGTCGCGCTGCCCATCTTCCTCAACCAGTTCCTGCCCTGGGCCGGCTCGCTGGTCGGCGTGTCCATCAGCACCGCCGCCGTCTCGCACACGGAGTTCATGGTCTTCGGCGCGCTCATCGTCTTCTTCCTCATCGTCGAGCCGCACGGGCTGGCCCGGCTCTGGTCGATCGGCAAGGAAAAGATGCGGCTGTGGCCATTCCCGCACTGAGCGGGAGGCCATCGACAACGTCGCGGTGCGCGTAAACCCCGAATCCGTTCCACCCAATTTCCCGTTCTAACGCTCACGTTCATACCGCACGGACGCGTGCTCTTTCCCACCCTCTGGAGGCAGACATGAAATTCCGATCCCTCGCCCTCGCTGCAGCGCTCGTCGCCGCAGGCGTGAGCAGCGCCTGGGCCCAGGCCAAGGAGCAGTTCTTCCCGGCGCTCGTGTACCGCACCGGCGCCTATGCCCCCAACGGCGTGCCCTTCGCCAACGGCTATGTCGACTACCTGAAGCTGACGAACGCCCGCGGCGGCATCAACGGCGTCAAGGTCAGCTGGGAGGAGTGCGAGACCGGCTACGCCACCGACCGCGGCGTCGAGTGCTACGAGCGCCTGAAGGGCAAGAACGGTGGCGCCACGGTGTTCCAGCCGCTGTCCACCGGCATCACCTTCGCGCTCACCGAGAAGGCGCCCGGCGACAAGATCCCGCTCATCACCGCCGGCTATGGCCGCAGCGAGAGCACCGACGGCATGGTCTTCAAGTGGAACTTCCCGCTCACGGGCACCTACTGGGACGCCGCCGACATCCTCGTGCAGCACATCGCCAAGAAGGAAGGCGGCTTCGACAAGCTCAAGGGCAAGAAGATCGCCCTCGTCTATCACGACAGCCCGTACGGCAAGGAGCCGATCGCGCTGCTGCAGGAACGCAGCAAGCTCAACGGCTTCGACCTGCAACTGCTGCCGGTGGCCCACCCCGGCGTGGAACAAAAGGCCACCTGGCTGCAGATCCGCCAGAACCGGCCCGACTACGTGTTCCTGTGGGGCTGGGGCGTGATGAACAGCACCGCCCTGAAGGAGGCCGTGGCCACCGGCTACCCGCGCGACAAGATGTACGGCGTGTGGTGGGCCGGTGCCGAGCCCGACGTGAAGGACGTCGGTGACGGCGCCAAGGGCTACCACGCACTGGCGCTGCAGCATGGCGCCGAGCCAGGCTCCGCCGTCGTCAAGGAGGTGCTCGACAAGGTGCACGCCAAAGGCCAGGGCACGGGCCCGAAGGAAGAGGTCGGCCAGGTGCTGTACATGCGCGGCCTCGTGGCGGCCATGCTCAGCGTCGAAGGCGCGCGCCGCGCGCAAGACCGCTACGGCAAGGGCAAATGGGTGAGCCCGGAGCAGGCGCGCTGGGGCTACGAGAACCTCGCGCTCGACCAGGCCAAGCTCGACGCGCTCGGCTTCAAGGGCGTGATGCGGCCGATCAGCACGAGCTGCGCCGACCACCGTGGCGCCACCTGGGCCCGCCTGCACACCTGGGACGGTGCCAAGTGGAACTTCTCGTCGGACTGGATGGAAAGCGACTCCTCGATCATCAAGCCCATGATCAAGTCCGCCGCCGACAAGTACGCTGCGGAGAAGAAGATCCCGCGCCGCGACGCCAAGGACTGCCAGGCCTGAGCGCCTGAGGCTGCTTGAGGCTGCCTAAGGGGCCCGCATGGCGGGCCTCTCCCGAGCCCCGCGTGCGGCGCTCGGGAGAGAGAGAGAGCAAGGGCGCACCGTGAGCAACATCCTCCTGAACGTCAACGGCATCGAGGTCATCTACAACCACGTGATCCTCGTGCTGAAGGGCGTGAGCCTGCAGGTGCCCGAGGGTGGCGTGGTGGCCCTGCTCGGTGGCAACGGCGCCGGCAAGACGACGACCCTGCGCGCCGTGAGCAATCTGCTCGCCGGCGAGCGCGGCGAGGTGACCAAGGGCAGCATCGAGTTGCGCGGCGAACGCATCGAGAAGCTCAGCACCTCGGCGATGGTCGACCGCGGCGTGATCCAGGTGATGGAGGGCCGGCACTGCTTCGCCCACCTCACCATCGAGGAGAACCTGCTCACCGGCGCCTACACGCGCAAGGACGGCAAGGCCGCCGTCGCGCAGACGCTGGACAAGGTCTACAACTACTTCCCGCGCCTGAAGACGCGGCGCACCAGCCAGGCCGCCTACACCAGCGGCGGCGAGCAGCAGATGTGCGCCATTGGCCGCGCCCTGATGGCCAACCCGAAGATGGTGCTGCTCGACGAGCCCAGCATGGGCCTGGCGCCGCAGATCGTGGAAGAGGTGTTCGAGATCGTGAAGGACCTGAACACCAAGGAACGCGTGACGTTCCTGCTGGCCGAGCAGAACACGAACATGGCGCTGCGCTATGCCGACTACGGCTACATCCTCGAGAACGGCCGCATCGTCATGGACGGCGAGGCCAAGGCGCTGCGCGAGAACGAGGACGTGAAGGAGTTCTACCTCGGCATGGGCGGTGGCGACCGCAAGAGCTTCCGCGACGCCAAGAGCTACAAGCGCCGCAAGCGCTGGTTGTCGTGATGGCTGGCCCGGACGACAACGACTTCGGCTTCGCGCCGCCGCCGTTCAAGCCCGACGAGGCGCTGGTGCAGATCAGGCGCGCGCTGCGCGATCTCAAGCTCGCCGAGCGCGGCAACGCCTACGAGTTGCGCGGCAAGCGGGTGGTCGAGGTCGCGCGCGAAGGCGATGCCATCGCCGTGAAGATCGCGCGCAAGCTCGCGCTCACGCCGGAGTGGGACCGGCAGACGGTGGCTTCCGCCGCCGCGCAGCGCAAGCTGCAGGACGAGGTGAAGAAGCGCCTCGCCCGCTGGGAACAGGAAGACTGATGGCGAAGGCCGCTGCACGGTTCGAGCGCCAGCGTGCGCTCGCGGCCACGCTGCCCGCCGCCACGCAGGACGTGAAGTGGGGCGCCGACCTCGTCTTCAGCGTCGGCGGCAAGATGTTCTGCGTCTTCCTGCTGGACGAAGGGGTGGCTGCCACCTGCTCGTTCAAGGTCGACGACGATCGCTTCCTCGAGCTGACCGGCCTGCCCGGCGTCATTCCCGCACCCTACCTGGCGCGCGCGAAGTGGGTGCAGGTGAAGGCCGGGCATGCACTCACGGCCACCGACCTCGACGCGCTCGTGCGCCGCTCGCATGCGCTCGTGGCGGGCAGCCTGACCAAGAAACTGCAAAGAGAACTGGGAGTGCTCGAATGAGCCAGTCAACCGGTGGTGCCCGGAGCGGCGCCCACAGTGGCCCCCTCAGCGGCCCAGTCAGCGGCGCACACCTCGACGAACTCGAGACGCGAGACCCGGCAGCCCGCGAGGCGGCGCTGATGGCCGCCTTGCCGGCGCAGGTGGCGGCGGCCCAGGCCGTGCCCGCCCTGGCCGGCAAGCTGGCGGGCATCGAGGCCCGGGCCGTGAACAGCCGCGCGGCGCTGCAGCGGCTGCCGGTCACGCGCAAGGGCGAGTTGCTGGAGCGCCAGCAGGCCGGGCGCGCTGCGAACGCCAGCCCCTGGGATCCGTTCGGCGGCTTCTCGGCCATCGGCTGGCGCGCGATGTCGCACGCCGGCACGGTGCGCCGCGCCGCCACGCGCGTGTACCAGTCGCCCGGCCCCATCTACGAGCCCGAAGGCGCGGGCCGCGACTACTGGCGCACGGCGCGGGCGCTGTTCGCCGCCGGCTTCCGCGCCGGCGACCTCGTGCACAACAGCTTCAGCTACCACCTCACGCCCGGTGCCTGGATGATGGACAACGGCGCGCAGGCCATCGGCTGCACCGTCTTCCCGGGTGGCGTGGGCAACACCGAGCTGCAGTTGCAGGCGATGGCCGAGCTGCGCGCCGACGCCTATGCGGGCACGCCGAGTTTCCTGCGCATCCTGCTCGAGAAGGCGACCGAAACGGGCGTCGCGCTGCCCTCGCTGAAGAAGGCGCTCGTCAGCGGCGAGGCCTTCCCGCCGAGCCTGCGCGACTGGCTGCGCGAGCGCGGTGTCGAGGGTTACCAGGCCTACGCGACGGCCGACGTGGGCAACATCGCCTACGAAACCGCGGCGCGCGAAGGGCTCGTCGTCGACGAGGGCGTGATCGTCGAGATCGTGCGCCCCGGCACCGGCGACGTGGTGGCCGAAGGGGAGGTGGGTGAGGTCGTCGTCACCGTGCTGAGCCTCGACTACCCGCTCGTGCGCTTCGGCACTGGCGACCTCTCGGCCGTGCTCGCCGGCCGCTGCCCCACCGGCCGCACCAACCAGCGCATCAAGGGCTGGATGGGCCGCGCCGACCAGACGGCCAAGGTGCGCGGCATGTTCGTGCATCCGAGCCAGATCGCCGAAGTGCTGAAGCGCCACCCGGAGCTCGGCCGCGCGCGCCTGGTGGTGGAAGGCGAGATGGCCAATGACCGCATGACGCTCAGGGTCGAAACCGCCGAGCCTGCCAGCGCCGGGCTCGGCGCGGCGGTGGCGGGCACCGTTCGCGACGTGACCAAGCTGCGCTGCGACGTCGAGCTGGTCGCGCCGGGCAGCCTGCCCAACGACGGCAAGGTCATCGAGGATGCGCGCAAGTACACGTGACTTTCCCGTCGCCAACGGCCCATCGGCGAGCCGCGCGGTCGGCCTGAACGGCTCTGCGCACGTTGAGGTCTGGCCCTGCCCGATGGGGCGGCTAAGTATTTCCCACGCTGCGCCTGCGAGGGGGGCCGATAGCATGGCCGCCATCTCGCCTGCCCTGCCCACCTCGCCCTCCAACCCTCTCGTCCTGCCGGAGCCCGCCCCATGAACAAGATCCTCTTCACCCTGGCGTCGATGACGCTGGCCGCCGTGGCCTCTGCCCCCGCCCTGGCGGCTTATCCCGACAAGCCCATCACCATCGTCGTGCCTTTCGCGGCCGGTGGCCCCACCGACAAGGTGGCACGCGACTTCGCCGAGGCGATGCGCAAGCCGCTCGGCGGCGCCACGCTGGTGGTCGAGAACGTCGGCGGTGCCGGCGGCACGCTGGGTGCCGGCAAGGTGGCCAAGGCCGCACCCGATGGCTATACGCTGCTGCTGTTCCACGTCGGCATGGCGACGACGCCGACGATGTACCGCAAGCTCAACTACAACGTGCTGAACGACTTCGAGTTCGCCGGCATGATCAACGACGTGCCGATGACGCTGCTCGGCCGCAAGACGCTGCCGGCCAACACCTACCCCGAGCTGGTGAAGTGGCTGCAGGAGAACAAGGGCAAGATCAATCTCGCCAACGCCGGCCAGGGCTCGGCCTCGCACCTGTGCGGCCTGATGTTCCAGAGCGCGGTGCAGATCGACATGACCACCGTGCCCTACAAGGGCACCGCGCCGGCCATGAACGACCTGCTCGGCGGTCAGGTCGACGTGATGTGCGACCAGACCACCAACACCACCGGCCAGATCGCCGCCGGCTCGGTGAAGGCCTATGCCGTGAGCACGCTGAAGCGCGTGAACACGCCGGTGCTCGCCAAGCTGCCGACGATGGACGAGTCGGGCCACAAGGGCTTCAACGTCAGCATCTGGCACGGCCTGTACGCGCCCAAGGGCACGCCAGCCGACGTGCTGGCCAAGCTGAACGCAGCCCTGAAGGAAGCGCTCAAGGACCCCGAGTTCGTCAAGCGCCAGGAAGGCCTGGGCGCGGTGGTCGTGACCGACGGCCGCGTCAACCCGGCCGAGCACAAGAAGTTCGTCGCCTCGGAGATCGACAAGTGGGGCGCGGTCATCAAGGCCGCGGGCCAGTACGCCGACTGATTGCCGACTGATTGCCGACTGGTTGCCGACTGGTTGCCGACTGGTTGCCGACTGGTTGCCAACCGATCATCGCCGACGGCTCGTCGGACGCCGGGCCGTTGACTTGAGCCCGCCGTGAACCGCGCGGGTTCCGTCATCCCAGGAGCGGCTGCCCGCGAGGGCGGCCTCTTCGCATTGGGGCGGCCGTTGATGCTGCTCGACAGCATCGCCGCCGTGGGGCCCGAAGCCGCCGGCTGTGTGGTCGTGAGCGGCTCGCATGGCGGCGCCAGTGCCGCGCGCTACGCCATGGCCGCGCGACCTCTGCTCACCGCGTTCAACGACGCAGGCGGTGGCAAGGACGATGCGGGCATCGTCGGCCTGGCGATGATGCAGGCCGAGGGGCTGGCGGCCGTGACCGTGGCGCACACGAGCGCGCGCATCGGCGAGGCCCGCTCGACCCTGGGCGAAGGCATCGTCTCGCACGTGAACGCGGCCGCCGCGGCCCTCGGCGCGCGGCCCGGCTCGGGCCTGCGGCCCTGGCTGCTCGGGGACTCGCTCGGTGAGGATTCCGCGCGCGGTGACGCTCATGGCCACGCACACGGCGATCCTCCGAGGGAGGCATGACCCGCCGGCCGGCGAAGGCCGACCGCCACCCGGCGAAGGCCGTCCTCAACGCACCGTCAGCGGAATCGTCACCGGCCCATCGTTGACGAGGTGCACCCGCATCTCGGCGCCGAAGCGCCCTGCCTCGACAGCGCCGGCATGTTGCGCGCGCGCCAGGCGCAGCACGGCCTCGTAGAGCGCGCGGCCCTGTTCCGGCGGTGCCGCCGCGCCGAAACTCGGGCGGTTGCCGCCCGAGGTGTCCGCCGCCAGCGTGAACTGCGAGACGACGAGCAGGCCGCCACCCACGTCGGTCACGCTGCGGTTCATCTTGCCCGCCTCGTCGGCGAAGATGCGCAGCTTCAGCACCTTGGCCACGAGTCGCGCCGCGACGGCCTCGGTGTCGGCCGGCTCGGCGCAGACGAGCACCAGCAGCCCCGGGCCAATGGCGCCGACGACTTCAGTCTCGGTCCGACCGCCGGTCGCGTCGCCGCTCTGGCCCCCGGCCCGGTCCCCGGTCTCGACTTCGACCTGGACCTCGACCCGCGCTTCACGCACCCGCTGCAAGAGGGCGAGCATGGCTACAGCGGATCGTTGGCGTCGCCGAAATGCGCTTCGACGTCCAGCGGCAACAGCTGGATCGTGGCGCGCAAGCCAGGCACGGCGCTCATGAGCGCCTGCTCGACCGAGCCGCGCAGCGCGGCGGCGCGCCCGAGCGTCCAGGCGGCCGGCATGTGCATGTGCAGGTCGACGAAGCGGCGCGCGCCGGCCCGGCGCGTGACCACGTGGTCGAAGCGGATCGCGTGGTGCGCGAAGCCCTCGAGCACCTTCGCGATCTCGGCCTGCGCGGCGGGCTCGAGCGCGCGGTCCATCAGCCCGTCGGCAGAGCGGCGCACGAGCGACGCCCCTTCGCGCAGGATGTTTAGTGCCACGGCGATGGCGATGAGCGGGTCGAGCCATTGCCAGCCGGTGGCCATCACCGCCAGCAGGCCGCCGACGACACCGATCGAGGTCCACACGTCGGTGAAGAGGTGGCGCGCGTCGCCTTCGAGCGCCATCGAGCGCACCTCGCGCGCCTTCTTCAGCATCGACCACGCGAGGGCGCCGTTGAGCGCGGTGCTGACGGCCGAGAGCGCGAGGCCCCAGCCCAGCTGCTCCAGCGGCTGCGGCGTGACGAGCCGTTGCACCGCGGCCCAGACGATGGCCAGCGCGGCGACGAAGATGAGCACGCCTTCGAAGCCGCTGGAGAAGTACTCGGCCTTGTGATGGCCGTAGGGATGCTCCTCGTCGGGCGGGGCCGCGGCCCAGGTGACCATCATCAGCGCGAACATCGCGCCGGCGAGGTTGACGAGCGACTCCAGCGCGTCGGACAGCAGGCTGACGCTGCCGCTCACCCACCACGCGCCCGTCTTCAGCGCGATGGTGGCCACGGCCACCGCGATGCTGAGCTTCAGGTAGGCGGCAACCTGCATGTCGGGTGTGGAGCGCTGCGCGGCGGTGACGCGCGTGAAGGACGTGAAGGACGTGAAGGACGTGGAGGGCGTGGAGGGCGTGGAGGACGTGAAGGGCTCGACGAGCGCTACGCGGTGAGCGTGACACGCGCAAACTTGCGCTTGCCCACCTGCACGACGCAGGTGCCGGCGGCGACCTTGAGCGCCTTGTCGCTGACCACCGTGCCGTCGATGCGCACGCCGCCCTGCTCCACCATGCGCAGGCCCTCGCTCGTGCTCGGCACCAAACCGGCCTGCTTGAGCAGCGCACCGATGGGCAGCGGCGCGCCGGCGAGCTCGATCTGCGCGATGTCGTCGGGCACGCCGCCTGCGGCGCGGCGCTGGAAGTCCTCCTCGGCGGCGTCGGCGGCCGCCTTGCCGTGGAAGCGCGCCGTGATCTCCTTGGCCAGCTGCACCTTGGCGTCCTTGGGGTTGCGGCCGCCGGTCACCTCGGCCCTGAGCATCGCGATCTCCGATTCGGGGCGGAACGACAGCAGGGTGTACCAGCGCCACATTTGCTCGTCGCTGATCGACAGCGTCTTGGCGAACATCGTGTTCGCATCCTCGGTGATGCCGACGTAGTTGTTCTTGCTCTTGCTCATCTTCTCGACGCCGTCGAGGCCCTCGAGCAAGGGCATGGTCAGGATGCACTGCGGCTCCTGCCCATATTCCTGCTGCAGCGCGCGGCCGACGAGCAGGTTGAACTTCTGGTCCGTGCCGCCGAGCTCGAGGTCGCTCTTCAGCGCCACGCTGTCGTAACCCTGCATCAGCGGATAGAGCAGCTCGTGCACCGAGATCGGCGTGCCGGTGGCGTAGCGCTTGGTGAAGTCGTCGCGCTCCATCATGCGCGCCAGCGTGTAGCGTGCGGCCAGCTGGATCATGCCGCGCGCGCCGAGCGGGTCGCTCCACTCGCTGTTCCAGCGCACCTCGGCGCGGTCGATGTCGATCACCAGGCGCACCTGGTCGAAGTAGGTCTTGGCATTGGCCTCGATCTGCTCGCGCGTCAGCGGCGGGCGCGTGCTGTTGCGGCCCGAGGGGTCGCCGATCAGCGTCGTGAAGTCGCCGATGAGCGGGATCACCGTGTGGCCGAGGTCCTGCAGCTGGCGCATCTTGTTGAGCACGACGGTGTGGCCGAGGTGCAGGTCCGGCGCCGTGGGGTCCATGCCGAACTTGATGCGCAGCGGCTGGCCCGTTGCTTCGCTGCGGGCGAGCTTCCTCACCCAGTCCTCCTGCGGCAGCAACTCCTCGCAACCGCGCAGCGAGATGGCCAACGCCTCGCGCACGCGGTCGGTCACGGGATGGGCGTGCGGGGTGGCGGTCATGGCGAGGTCAGGGGGGCTGGAAGGCGCGTGAAGCTCCGAAGAGCGTTTCGGCGGGTCGGATGATCCGGCGGGAAGGCGGGTGCGGGGTACGGCGGGGGTGCGTCAGGCCGGGGCGCTGGCATACTGCGCGCGCCCTCGACGGGCGGCCCATCACCTCCTTGCGAGGGCGCGAATTCTAGTGGGCGGCACCGTCGTGGCCTTTGCCCCATCCGCCCTGCCCGCCATGCCCCCCCGCCCCGCTGCACCCACGCCCGCTGCCTTGCTGCGCACGCGCGTCGAGGCCTGGGTGCATGCACATCGGGGTGAGCTCGCCGGGGTGGCGATGGTGTGCCTGGCCGGGTTCGGCGTCACGGCGCTGGCGGTGGCACCGTTGGCCGCCATCACGTCCTTCGCGCCCGACGCCGCCGACTTGCCGCGCGTGACCATCAGCCAGCCGCTGGCGACACCGACGCTGCCGCCGCAGTTGCAGGCCCTGGCCGAGCAGGACCTGGAGCTTTCGCGCGGCACGGTCTCGCGCAGCTCCGACAGCGTCGACGCGCTGCTCACGCGCCTGGGCGTGAGTGACGCCGAGGCCGCGAGCTTCCTGCGCCGCGAAGGCACGGCGGCCCGCGTCTTCGGTGGGCGCGCCGGCCGCCTGCTGCGGGCACGCACCGACGTCACGGGCCGCCTCGTCGAGCTCAGCGTCCGCTATCCGGCGGAGGAGCACGCGCGCCGCGGCACGCACTTCAACCGCATGGTCGTGCGCCGCGACGAAGCCGGGCACTTGGGCATCCGGGTGGACGAGGTCCCGTTCGATACCCAGTTGCGGCTGGCGGCCGGCAGCATCCGCACCTCGCTCTTCGCAGCCACCGACGCCGCCGAGGTGCCCGACGCCGTGGCGGTGCAACTGGCGGAGATCTTCTCGGTCGACATCGACTTCCAGCGCGAATTGCGGCGCGGCGACCGCTTTGTCGTCGTCTACGAGGCGCTGAGCGCCGACGGCGAGCCCGTGCCCTGGAACGACGGCACCGGGCGCGTGCTCGCGGCGGAGTTCGTCAACGCCGGCCGGTCGCACAAGGCGATCTGGTTCGCGGCGCCGGGCGACGCCACGGGCAGCCGCGGCGGTTACTACGGCCCCGACGGTGCCAGCCGCCGCCGCGCCTTCCTTGCGAGCCCGCTCGAGTTCTCGCGCGTGACCTCCGGCTTCACGATGCGCCGCGACCCGATCAGCCAGCGCTGGCGCGAACACCTGGGCGTGGACTACGCCGCCCCGGCGGGCACGGCGGTGCGGGCCGTGGGCGACGGCCGCGTGGAGAGCGCCGGCTGGATGAACGGCTATGGCCAGACGGTGACCGTGGCGCACGGCAACGGCCGCGTCACGCTTTACGCGCACCTCAGCCGCATCGACGTGATGGCGGGCGAACGGGTCGCGCAGGGGCAACCCCTCGGCGCGGTCGGCGCCACCGGCTGGGCGACCGGGCCGCACCTGCATTTCGAGTTCCGCGTCCAGGGCGTGCACCAGGATCCGATCGCCATCGCCCGCCATGCAGAGGTGCAGCCGCTGCCGCCGCAGGCGCTGGCGCAGTTCGTGGTCCGACGCGATGACGCGCTGGGCTGGCTGGCGCTGGCTGCGTCGCTCGGGGAGGGCCCGCCGGTTGGCCCACAGGTCGGCCCGCAGGCAGGTCTGCAAGCGGGCCTCCGGCCGGGCCTGCGCTGAGTCAGCGCCCGCGCGCTGCGCTTCACCTCACCGGGCCGCCCCATGCCACTCTTCGCGGGCTTGATGTCGGGCACCTCGCTCGACGGGGTCGACGCCGTGCTGGCCGAGTGGTCGGGCGGCCAGGGCGCCAGGCCGGTCGAACGGGCCTTCGTGCACCTGCCGATGCCTCCCGCGCTACGCGGCGAGTTGATGCAGTTGAACACCGAGGGGCCTGGCGAACTGCATCGCGCGGCACTGGCCGCGAACGCCTTGGCGCGCCTGTATGCCGAGGCGACCGGCGCGTTGCTCGCACAGTCCGGTGTGCGGGCGCAGGAGGTGCGAGCCCTCGGCGCGCACGGGCAGACGGTGCGGCATCGACCCGGCGCATTCGACGGCACGGGCTACACGAGCCAGTTGCTGAACGGCGCCTTGCTGGCCGAGCGCACGGGCATCGACGTCGTCTGCGACTTCCGCTCGCGCGATGTCGCCGCGGGCGGGCAGGGGGCGCCGCTCGTGCCCGCCTTTCATGCCGAGGTGTTTGGTGGCCGTGGCAGCGACGGCACCGAGGGGCCGGAGGGCGTGGCGGTGCTGAACGTCGGGGGCATTGCCAACCTCACGCTGCTGCCCGCGGCGGGGCCGGTGCGCGGCTTCGACTGCGGCCCGGGCAACATGCTCATGGACCTGTGGTGCGAGCGATGCACGGGGCACCGGTTCGATGCCGATGGGAGCTTCGCCGCGTCAGGGCGTGTGCAGCCGGGCCTGCTGCAGCGTTGCCTCGACGAGCCGTTCTTCGCGCGCCAGCCACCGAAGAGCACCGGGCGCGACCTGTTCGATGGCGGTTGGCTCGATGCGCGCCTGGCAGCCGCCAGCGACGGTGCCGCGATCGTCGACCGGGCGGATGTCATGGCCACGCTGGCCGAGCTCACGGCCGTGGCGGTGTCCGATGCGCTGGCTCGCCACGGCGCCGGGCTGCGGCGACTGCTGGTGTGCGGCGGCGGCGCGCACAACGGGCACCTGATGCGTCGCATCGCCGCACGCGCGCCCCGGGTGGACGTGGCAAGCACGGCCACGCGAGGCATTGCACCGGACCACGTCGAGGCGCTCGCCTTCGCCTGGCTGGCACGCGCATTCAGCGAGCGGCGCACCGGCAATCTTCCGGAAGCCACCGGCGCCACCGGGCCGCGCCTGCTGGGTGCGCTGTATCCGGCCTGATCGGTCCGCCGCCAGAAAGCAAAACGGCGCCTCTCGGCGCCGTTCAGACCAGGGGCACGCCCCTTGGGCCCATCAGGCCGAGAACGAGGACCCGCAGCCGCAGGTGGTGGTCGCGTTCGGATTCTTGATCACGAACTGCGCACCTTGCAGATCTTCCTTGTAGTCGATCTCGGCGCCGACCAGGTACTGCAGGCTCATGGCGTCGATGAGCAGCGTGACGCCGTTCTTCTGCATCTGCGTGTCGTCTTCGTTCACCACTTCATCGAAGGTGAAGCCGTACTGGAAGCCTGAGCACCCACCGCCTTGCACGAAGACGCGCAGCTTCAGGTCGGGGTTGCCTTCCTCGGCCACCAGATCGGCCACCTTGGATGCGGCGCTGTCGGTGAAGACCAGCGGGCCGGCCATTTCGTCGGTGGCGGGGCTGAGGGGTTCGGCAAGGGCGTTCATGGCGGCTCCAATAGGCGGGTGCTCAGGGGCAGATGCAGTGTCTCGCTGCGGTGTCTCAGGCGTCGTTCGATGCAGCCAGCTTCAGTTGGGGCTTGTCAGCGCTTTTCAAGCTGCGCAACTCGCCGTCGACCAGCGCACCCGGATGCATCTCGAGCACATCGTAGCGGATGTCGCCGGTGATGCGTGCCTTGGGCTGGAGCTCCAGCATTTCGCTGCAGACGATGGGCCCTTCCACCTCGCCGTTGATGATCACATGCGCGGCCATGACCTTCCCGATGACCCGGGCTTTTTCGCTGATGACGAGGATCGAGTGGTTGTCGCCTTCGGCGATCACGTCGCCCTCGACACGGCCGTCGATGCGCAGGCCCTCGTTGAAACGCACAGTACCCTGCACCGTCATGCCCTCGCCTACCAGGCTGCGGATGGGCGGCGGCTTCTTCTTTCCTAGCAACATCTGGCTCTCCTGCCGGAACGGCTCACAGCGGATTCGGTGCGCTACAGCTTCAGAGTCTGCGTGGCCCGCACGGCCCCCTTGGCGTCGATGACCCGGGCCTGCACCGACTTGATCACGGCTCCCGGAGGGTGCTCGACCATGCCTTCCACCCGAGCGTACTGCTTGAGGGTGAGCGGCCTGGCGCCGCCGGGCAATGCTAGCGTCCAGGGCTTGCCGTCGTTCTGGCCGGTCAGCAACAAGTCGTAGCGACCGTTGAACTCCGCCACATTCCGGCCGTGCTGCATCACCAGCATCTGGAAGCGGAGCTGACCCTGGTCGCCCGGCTCGGCCATCAGGCCACGGACCTGCACGCCCTCGCCCTCAGCGGGCATGAGGCGTTCGAAGAAGCCCAGGTCCTGGCGCAACCGCTGGCGCTCGGCCTCGAGCTGGCGCACCTGCTGCGCCAGCCGCTCCTGCGCCGCGCGCTCGGTGCGCAGCAGGCTCTCGGCCGTGTTCGACAGCGACAGCGCCTTCTCGTTCTCGCCGGAGAGGCGGCCGATCTCGGCACGCAGACGGGCCAGTTCCTGCTTGGCGCCACTGTCCAGCCCGGCGATCTCGCGCCCGAACTCGAAGGCCCAAAGCGCGATCGCCGCCGAGAAGCCCAGCATCACCGCTGCCGCCGCCCAACGCAGCGGCCACGGCAGGTGGCTGCGGATCATGACCCTCGGAGCGCTGATCGAGAGTCGGCGGCGTAGCAGTTTCCAGCGCATCGGGGACTTGCGGCC
>JAEUPE010000009.1 GCA_016790435.1 Rubrivivax sp.
ACCGGCACGGCCCACGACGCGCCGGCGCCGGAGACTGCCGCCAGCGGCTGGTGGTCGCCGATGACGATGGTGCGCAGGTGGGCCGGTGCGCGCTCGGCGAGGTAATCGCCCAGCCACTCGAAGGTGTGCTTCACCGCGCTCACGTAGGCCGGTGCCCAGCCACCGGGCGGGCTGGTGGGTGCCAGCGCCTGGGCCAGCTGCTCGGGCGTGTAGGCCGAGCGCGTGAGCAGCTGCGCCCACTGCCTCTGGTACGGGGCGATGGGGTGGAAGGGCGCGTGCGTCTCGAGCGTCGGGAAGACGACGAAGCGCGGCTTGCGCGGCTGGCCGGGCATCGCTGTCGCACCCAGCTCCTGCGCGTGCAGCAGTGCGATCGAGGCCTGGTCGGGGATGCGCCAGTAGCCGAAGCCCGGGCCGGTGTAGCCCACCCCTTGCGCGTCGGCATAACGCTCGAAGCCATAGAACGAAACCTCGGGCCACGGCCGCTGCATGCCAGGCATCCAGCCCACGGTGCGCCAGCCGTGGCGCGCGAAGTGCGACACCAGCGTCGGCCGCTTCGTCGTGAGCAACAGGTCGTAGTCGTTGGGATCGCGCGTGTCCACGCCGGCGAGCAGGCCCGCATGCGCCAGCCAGGAGCCGCCGCCGAAGGTGGGCGAGCGCACGCGGGCCGACACCACCTGCAGGCCGCTGCGCTGCAGGGCCTGCGCCAGCTTTTCGCGCGGCCCGGCCAACGCCTCGGCCTGATCCGGCCGGTCGAGCGTGGCGGCGCCGTACGACTCGGCGAAGAGCAGCAGCACATCGGCCCCGCGCAGGGCCGCGAGGTTGCCCTGGAAGGTGGGGCTCGGCGTCAGCCGCGCCTCGGTGCGCTCGCGCGAGAGCGCCTGGCCGAGCAGTTGCACCTGGCGCGCCAGCGTCGGCGCGACCGGCAACGAGAAGAACCAGCGCGTGTCGACGCTGACGAAGGGATGGGCGGCGAAGCTGGCGCCGAGCAGCGCGCCGCCCACCGCCAGCCACGGCCGCACCGGGGGCACGAGCAAGCAGCCCGCCAGCGTCGCCAGCGCCCATCGCGAGGCCCCGACGATGGCCGCGACCCCCAGCACCACCGCCCACGCGATGCCCAGCACCTGCCAGGCCGGCCACGTCGCCCACGCCAACCGGATGAGCTGCCACGCATGCGGCGCGTCCCAGTACAGATTGACGGGCCGGCCGAAGAAGGCCGGCACCGTGACGTCGACGTAGCGCAGCAGCGAGAAGGCGGCGCAGATGGCCGCCAGCGCCCACAACGCCCGCCGTCCCGGCACGCCGCGCCACGCCACCCAGGCCATGAGCATCAGCAGTCCCAGGCACAACTCGAAGCTCAGGCGCGGGCTCCAGTGCACGCCGATGCCGTCCATGCGGCTCTCGAAGGTGAGCAGCGTGTTGAGCACGAAGGCAGCCGCAGCGAAGCGGACGACCCAGCCCGCGGCGCGGCGCCAGGCGCCGGCCTGCGCCGGTGCCATCGTCCGTTCAGGCCCGGGCGCAGCGTGCGCACGCCAGAGCAGCCACGCGTCCGTACCGAACGATGCGCTCAGGAGCAGGAGGCCGGCTGCGCACAGCGCGCCGGCCATCGCCGCCGGCCCGACAGGCGCCAGCGCCACGATGAGCACGATGATTTGCACCACGCACACCGCCTGCCGCCGCCGCCTCGGTGCCAGCGGGGCCCCGAGCCAGGGCCAGCCCCAGGTGGCCGCGACGAAAGCGTAGCGCATCAGGCCCGAGGCCAGCACCCAGGCGCCGGCGCGGTCGAGTTGCCAGACGAGCACGCTCAACACGAGCGTCAGCCAGGCATCGCTCTCCATGTCGAAGCGCGCGCCGAAGGCCGTGGCCCGGCCCGTGCGGCGCGCCAGCGGCCCGTCGACGGCATCGAGCAGCGCCGCCACGGTCGCCATGCCCACCAGCACCCAGGTCAGGCCCGGCCCCGCGTCGAGCGGCTCGCCGACCGCGGCCGCCAGCAGCATCGCCAGGCCGAGCCGAAGCAAGGTGACGCGATTCGCCGCGCCGAGGTCACTCGACGCACCCGTCCTGGCCGTTGCTGGCGCGGATCCAACCGCTCCCGCCAAGCCCGCGGCGCCGCCGGCAAGGGCCGAACGCGCGAAGCCCCAGGCCACCAGCGCCAACGCCAAGGCCATCGCCAACGAGGCCTTGGCCGCGTAGGCCCAACCCCAGCCCGTGGCCAGCGCGATGCCGAGCGCCGCCGCGGCCTGCAGCATCAGCGCCAGGCACAGGTCGCGCCGCACCGTGGACGGAAGGGATGTGTTCACCGTGCGATCATTCTCCGGCCCCGCGTCGGGCACCGCCTACGCAGGGCCAATGCAGAGCCAATGGAAGGTCCACGCCATCAGCACCACCGCCCATGCCGATGCCTGCTGGCTCGCCGAGCCCGGCCGCGCCGAGATCCGGCGCGTGGCGTTGCGTGGCCCGGGGCCGGACGAGGTGCTCGTTCGCGCGCTGCACAGCGCCGTCAGTCGCGGCACCGAAGGGCTCGTCTTTCGCGGCGAAGTGCCAGCGGGAGAAGCCGGCCGCATGCGCGCGCCGTTCCAGGCCGGCGACTTTCCGGCGCCGGTGAAGTACGGCTACTGCAGCGTGGGCGTCGTCGAAGCCGGCCCGGCCCCCTGGCCCGGCCGCACTGTGTTCTGTTTGCACCCGCACCAGAGCCGCTATGTCGTGCCGGTCACGGCCGTGCACGAGGTGCCGCCAACGGTGCCGGCGGCGCGCGCAGTGCTGGCGGCGAACATGGAGACGGCCCTCAATGCGTTGTGGGATGCGGCGCCGCGCCTCGGTGATCGCATCGCCGTCGTCGGCGGCGGCGTGGTGGGGCTGCTCGCCGCCTGGCTGTGTGCCCGCATGCCCGGCACCGAAGTGGTAGTGGTGGACCTGCGGCCCGAGCGGCGCGCCGTCGTCGAGCGGCTGGGCGCGCGCTTCGCCGAACCGGACGCCGCCACGCCCGATGCCGACCTCGTGCTGCACGCGAGCGGAAGTGCCGCCGGCCTGGCGACGGCACTGCGCCTTGCCGCGTTCGAAGCCACGGTGCTGGAGATGAGCTGGTACGGCAGCCGCCCGGTGGCCGTGCCGCTCGGCGAGGCCTTCCACTCGCGGCGCCTGACGCTGAAGAGCACCCAGGTGGGCCATGTGGCCACGGCGCAGCGCAGCCGCTGGAGCCACCGTCGCCGCATGGCGCTGGCCCTGTCACTGCTGGCCGACCCGGTGCTCGACGCGCTCGTCACCGACCACGCGCCGTTCGCCGAGCTGCCCGAGGTGCTGGCGCGGCTGTCGCGCGCGGCCTCGGCGACGCTGTGCCAGCGCATCGACTACCCCGCCGCCTGAGCCCGGGCCGCGCTTCTCCAACCACCTCCACCCGCTTCGACCTGCCGGAGACTCCGCCCCCATGTACAGCGTCAACGTCCGTGACCACTTCATGATCGCGCACAGCTTCGATGGCGCCGTCTTCGGCCCGGCGCAGCGCCTGCACGGCGCGACCTACGTCGTCGACGCGACCTTCATGCGCCGCGAGCTCGACGACGATGGCGTGGTCGTCGACATCGGCCTCGCCTCGCAGGCGCTGAAACTGGTGCTGGAGGCGCTCAACTTCCGCAACCTCGACGACGAGCCCGCGTTCGCCGGCCGCAACACGACGACCGAGTTCCTGGCCCGCACTGTCTTCGACCGGCTCGCCGAGCGCATTGCCGGCGGCGGCCTGGGCCCAGGCGCCGCCGGCTTGCAGAGCCTGCGCGTCACGCTGCACGAGTCGCACGTGGCCTGGGCCAGCTATGAGGCCGAGTTGCACTGACGGCGGGCCACACGGCAAGGCCCATGCGTCGCTGCGTGCTTCTGCTGCCGGGCGACCTCGACACGCCCAGCGGCGGCTACCGCTACGACCGCCGCCTCGTCGAAGGGCTGCGGGGCCGCGGCTGGCAGGTCGACGTGGTCTCGCTGCAAGGCGCCTATCCGATGCCCGACGCGGCGGCACGCGCACAGGCCGAGGCGGCCGTCGCCGCCCTGCCCGACGATTCGACGGTCATCGCCGACGGCCTCGCCTTCGGCGCCCTGGCCGAGACCGCCGAGCGCCACGCGCGGCGGCTGCGTTGGGTGGCGCTGGTGCACCATCCACTCGCCCTCGAGACTGGACTGGCCCCGGCCCAGGCCGCGGCTTTGCTGGCCGACGAGCGCCGCGCGCTGGCCGCGGCCCGCCGCGTCGTCGTGACGAGCGAAGCCACGGCCGGGCTGCTCGGCCGGCTGGCGATGGCGCCGTCGGGCGCGCGGGTCATCGAGCCCGGTTGCGACCTGCCCGCGCTGCCGCAGCGCAAGGCAACCACCCCCAACGGGCCGGCGCAGGGGCCGTTGCAGCTCCTGTGCGTGGCCTCGGTCACCGCCCGCAAGGGGCACCGCGTGCTGCTCGAGGCGCTGGCCCCGATGACGCACCTGCCGTGGACGCTGCACTGCGTCGGCAGCCTGACGATGGATCCGGAAACCGCGGCAGCCGCTCGCGCGGCCGCCGCTGCCCTCGGCCTGCAGGATCGCGTGCTCTGGCACGGCGCCACCGAAGCCGACGCGCTGCCCGCGCACTATGCGCGTGCCGACCTCTTCGTGCTGCCTTCGCTCTTCGAGGGCTACGGCATGGTGCTCGCCGAGGCGCTGGCGCATGGCCTGCCGGTGGTCGCCACCGACACCGGCGCCGCCGCGCCTCTCCTGGGCGGCGGCGCGGGCGTGCTCGTCCCGCCCGGAGACACCGCGGCGCTGCGCACGGCGCTCGCCCCCATGTTGTCCGATTCGGCCTGGCGCGAGTCGCACCGGCGGGCTGCCCTCGCGACCCGGGACCGCCTGCCGACCTGGCCCTCGGCCTGGCAGTGCTGGGAGCAGGTGCTGGAGGCGAGCATCGCCGACCGCGATTGAACACCTCGCATGGCCTCCATCGCCCCCACCGCCGCCCCCGCTCCCGCCACCTTCACCGCCGATTGGCTGCGGCTGCGTGAGCCCGCCGACCATGCCGCCCGCGACGCGGCCGCGGCGGCCATGGGCGCGCTCGGGCTTGCGGCCCTGCGCGGCACCGACGCACCGCGGCCCTCGACACCGGCGGCCGAGGCCAGGCGCGTCGTCGACCTCGGCTGCGGCACCGGTGCTTCGCTGCGTTACCTCGCGCCCCGCCTGGGCGGCGAGCAGCACTGGCAGGTGTTCGACCAGGATGAGGCACTGTTGCGGGCTTGGCCTGCAGCGATGGCCGATTGGGCGCGGCACGCAGGGCACCGCCTCGAAGTGGCGGGAGCGACCCTGCGCATCGAGGGCCAAGGTTTCTGCGCCACCGCCGAGCGCCACCGCCTGGACCTCGCGCACGAGCTCGGCAACGTGCCGCTCGGCAGCACCGACCTCCTGTGTGCCACGGCGTTGATCGACCTCGTCTCGGCGGGCTGGCTCGCCGAGCTGATCGGCCGCGCACGGCAGACCGGCGTCACGCTCTCGCTCGCACTCATGGTGGACGGGCGCATCGAGTGGGATCCGGCCGGCGCCGGCGATGCCGAGGTGGCATTGGCGTTCGCGCGACACCAGGGCCGCGACAAGGGCTTCGGCCCGGCGCTCGGCGCGCAGGCGCCCGAGGTGGCAAGCACCTTGCTCGCCAACGCCGGCTACACGGTGATGTCGGCGCGCAGCGACTGGTTGCTGCACGGCGGGCCGCTGCAGGCGGCGCTGATCGAGGGCACGGCAGCCGCCGCGATCGAACAGGACCCCGCCACGGCGCCGGCCACCGAGGCGTGGCGACGGCTGCGCACTGCAGCCGTCGGGCAAACGCGTCTGCGCGTCGGACATGTCGACTTGATCGCCGTACTGCCGCCCGGCTGCTGAAGGGCCGCACCCACGCTCACATCGTTCGTCGCACGTCGACCGCACGCCCGGTCCCCTCGGAACGGCCAGGTGAGGCGGAGAGGTCGAAGTCCCACAGCACGTCGTCGCCCAGTCGCACGATGCGGCCTCCGGGGCGAAGGCAATCGGCCATCGTGCTGCTGGCGGGCAGGCGCACGCCGCGGCGACCCTCGCCGATCAGCACCGGTGCCAGCGCCACGTGCAGCCGGTCGAGCAGGCCTTGCGCGAGAAATCGCGACACGGTGACGCCGCCACCTTCGACGAACAGCACGCGCAGTCCCTGGGCCACCAGCACGCGCCGAACCACCTGCGCATCGAACACGCCGTCGGCGGCGGTGAGCCCTGGAACAGCCAGCACGCGCGCGGCCACCCGCGCCGCCACGGCGGGGTCGTGGCAGCGCTCGTCGCACAACCACAGCGTGGGGGCGGCGCGGTCCTGCAGCACGCGCGCAGCGAGCGGCACGCGCTGCATCGGGTCGAGCACGACGCGCGTGGGGTTTGTGCCGGGCACGCGGCGCGTCGTGAGCAGCGGGTCGTCGATGGCCGCCGTACCGGCGCCGACGATGACGGCATCGCACAGCGCGCGCAGGCGATGCATGTGGTCCAGATCCTGCGATCCGGTGACGAAGCGCGAGTCGCCGTTGTGCGTGGCGATGAAGCCGTCAAGGCTCTGGCCGAGGTGAGCGATGACCCATGGCGGCGACTGCGGCGCACGGCAGACGAGCGGTTCGTAGAGGGCGAAGAGCTCGCCGCCGGATTCGTCCAGGCCGTGCAGCGGCCGCGCCCATGCGCCGCCCACCTGCCCGGCACGGCGCAGGGCCACGATCTGCAGCGCGGCGGCCCACAAACCGGGCCAGCCCGCCTGCGGGCCGTTCGACATCCAGCACCCCCTGCACCATGAAGACGAGGGCCAGCGTATACCAGCCGCGCGGCCCGCGTCGCCCCGGGGGCAAGGGCCAGGGCATGAACTGGCCGGCGCGACGCCTCAGACCTCCAGCCACTCCTTGCGCACGGCCGCATCGGCGCGCAGCGCGGCCGGCGTGCCCTCGAAGACGACCCGCCCATGCCCCATGACGAGGCAGCGGTCTGCGACTTCGAGCGCGATGGTGAGCTTCTGCTCCACGAGCAGCACGGCGATGCCGCGGCGCTTGAGCTCGCGCAGGTACTCGGCCACCAGCTCGACGATCTTCGGCGCCAGCCCCTCGGTGGGCTCGTCGATCATGATGAGCTCGGGGTCGCCCATCAGCGTGCGGCACAGCGTCAGCATCTGCTGCTCGCCGCCCGAGAGCACGCCGGCCTCGGTGTGCTGGCGCTCCTTGAGCCGCGGGAACATGCGGTACATGTCGTCGAAGCTCCAGCGCGGCGCCCGGCCGTTGCCGCCGCGCTTCTCGCCCAGCATCAGGTTCTGGTGCACGGTGAGCGAGGGAAAGATGTCGCGGTTCTCGGGCACGTAGCCGATGCCGGCATGCGCGATCTGGTGCGGCTTGAGCGCGACCAGCTCGCGGCCCTTGAAGACCACCGAGCCTGTGCGCACCACGTCGCCCATGATGGCTTTGATCGTCGTCGAGCGGCCGACCCCGTTGCGCCCGAGCAAGGCCACGATCTCGCCGGCGCCGATGCGCAGGTCCACGCCATGCAGGATGTGGCTCTTGCCGTACCAGGCCTGCAGGCCGCGCACCTCAAGCATTGGCGGCTCCTTGCGCGGGGGCCGCGGAGTTCGCCGTGACCTCCTGCACGGTGGTGCCCAGGTAGGCTTCCTGCACCGCGGCGTTGGCGCGGATCAGCGCCGGCGCCTCCGAGGCGATGACCTGGCCGTACACCAGCACCGAGATGCGGTCGGCCAGGTCGAAGACGACGCCCATGTCGTGCTCGACGATGATCAGCGTGCGCCCCTCGCTGACACGGCGGATGAGCGCCACCGCGTGCTCGGTCTCGGAGCGGCTCATGCCGGCGGTGGGCTCGTCGAGCAGGATCACGTCGGCACCGCCGGCGATCGTGATGCCGATCTCCAACGCCCGCTGCTCGGCGTAGGACAGCACGCCCGCGGGCGTGTCGCGTCGCGACACGAGGTTGATCTGCTCGAGGATGGCCTCGGTGCGCTCGCGCGTGTCGCGTGCCTTCTCCACCATGCGCCAGAACGAGTAGCGGTAGCCGAGCGACCACAGCAGGCCGCAGCGGATGTTCTCGAACACCGACAGACGAGGAAAGATGTTGGTGACCTGGAAGCTGCGCGCCAGCCCCAGGCGGTTGATCTGGTAGGGCGGCAGGCCGGTGATGTCCTGGCCCTTGAGGTGCACCCGGCCGGTGCTCACGGGCAGCCGGCCGCTGATGAGGTTGAACAGCGTCGACTTGCCGGCGCCGTTGGGGCCGATGATGGCGTGCCGCTCGCCGCGCCGCACGTCGAGATTGACGCCGCGGATGATCTGCGTCGCGCCGAAGCGCTTGTGCACGTCGCTCAGTTGCAGCGCCAGGTCGCTCATCGGCCCGCTCCCGCGGGTGGCGCCACGCCGGGCACGCTGGCCGCGCCGACGCCCTTCACGCGCCGGTCCCTCCGCGCCGTGCCTGCTGCGCGGCACCGTGATAGGCCGCCGAGACCCTGGGCGCCACGAGGCGCACACCGAGCAACCCGATGGCCAGCAGCCCGACGATGGCCAGCCAGGCCACCGCGCTGCGGGCATCGTAGGAGACACCCAGCAGGCGCATCGCCGGGCCTTCGGTGGCCTTCACCAGGAGGTGGTGAGCCGTCTCGACCAGCGCCACCAGCCCGATGCCGAGCACGGCCATCGGCAGCGCCGCCAAACCGTACACCGGCAACACGCGCCGCCACGCACCACCGTGCAGCAGCGGCCGCTGCATCAGCAGCAGCCCCCCAAGCCCCCATGGCACGAACATCACCATCAGCACGAACATCAGGCCGACATAGAGCAGCCAGGCACCGGTGTAGTCCGACAGCGAGATCTGTAGCGCCGTCATCAGCACCGCACCGATCACGGGGCCGAAGAAGAAGCCGACCCCGCCGATGTAGGCCATCAGCAGCACGAAGCCCGAAGGGCCGGCGCCGACCACGGACGAGGTGACGATCTCGTAGTGGATGGCCGCCAGCCCGCCGGCCACGCCGGCGAAGAAGCCGGAGACGCAGAAGGCGATGAAGCGCACCATCTGCGTGCTGTAGCCGACGAACTCGGCGCGCTCCGGGTTCTCGCGCACGGCGTTGCACATGCGCCCGAGCGGCGTGCGCGTGAAAGCGTACATCGCCCCCATGCACAGCAGGCACCAGGCAGCGATGAGGTAGTAGACCTGGATCTGCGGGCCGAACCCGAGGCCGAACACCTTGAGCGTGGCCGTGCGACTGGTGGAGATGCCGCCCTCGCCACCGAAGAAGCCCTTCAGGATCAGCGAGCAGGCCGCGACGAGCTCGCCGACGCCGAGCGAGATCATCGCGAAGGCGGTGCCGGCCCGTTTGGTGGAGGCCCAGCCGAAGATCATCGCGAAGGCGAGGCCGGCCAGGCCGCCCACCAGCGGCATCACCAGCAGCGGGATCGGCCACTTGCCGGCACCGACCACGTTCAGCGCATGCGCCGTCATGAAGCCGCCCAGGCCGTAGTACACGGCGTGGCCGAACGACAGCATGCCGGTCTGGCCGAGCAGCATGTTGTACGAGAGCGCGAAGACGATGGCGAAGCCCATCAGGCTCATCATCGTCAGCGACGCGCCGCTGGAAAAGATCAGCGGCAGCAGCGCCAGCACCACGGCGACGCCAGCCCACAGGAGCCACTGCGCCCTCGCCGGCGTGCTCATCGGCCAGTGCGGCGCAGGATGCGCATCGGGAGGAGCCTGGATCGGCCGCCGGCGCCGCTCACGTGTCGCGGTCCCCGAGCAGCCCCTTGGGCCGGAAGATCAGGATCAGCACGAGCAGCAGGTACGGAATGATGGGTGCGACCTGCGCCATCGTGGCCGTCCACAGGTCGCCGCCGATCGAGTCGCGCGTGACGGTGATGCCCACATGCGCCAGCACGTCGGCCAGCGATGCGTTGACGGCCACGGCAAAGGTCTGCACGAGGCCTATCAGCAGCGAGGCGACGAAGGCGCCGGCGAGCGACCCGAGCCCTCCGACGACCACAACCACGAAGAGGATCGGCCCGAGCGAGGCGGCCATGGCCGGCTGTGTGACCAGGGCCGGCCCGGCGATGACCCCGGCCAGGGCTGCCAGCGCGCAGCCGACACCGAACACGAGCATGAAGACCAGCGGCACGTTGTGCCCGAGCATGCTCACCATGTTCGGGTGCGTGAGGGCCGCACGGATGATGAGGCCGACGCGCGTGCGCGTGAGCAGCAGCAGCAGGCCGATGAACACCGCCACCGACATCAGCAGCATGAACATGCGGAACGCCGGGTAGGTGGTGCTGAACAGCGTGAAGGCGGAGAAGTTCAGCGCCTCGGGCACGCGGTAGTCGACCGGCACCTTGCCCCACACCATCTGCACCAGTTCCTCGATGATGTAGGCGATGCCGAACGTGAAGAGCAGTTCGGCCACGTGGCCGTGCTTGTGCACCATGCGCAGGCCGTAGCGCTCGACCAGCGACCCGATCACACCCACCAGCAGCGGCGCCAGCACGAGGCCGGGCCAGTAGCCCACCCAGCGGCTGATCTGGTAACCGAAGTAGGCCCCCAGCATGTAGAAGCTGGCGTGCGCGAAATTGAGCACGCCCATCATGCTGAAGATCAGCGTCAGGCCGCTCGCCAGCAGGAACAGCAGCATGCCGTACAGCAGGCCGTTCAGCGTCGAGAAGATTATCAGTTCGAGCATGGCACCGTCGGCGGCGCGCAGGCACCATGGCCGGCCGCCGCGAGGGGCGGCCCGCCAGGGCCCGCTGCACTAGGCCCGCGCAAGCTTCAGCTGGGTCTCACCATCTTGCAGGTGGTCGGGACGACCGTGTCCTGCGCCTTGATCACGCCCACCGTCTTCCAGCCCCAGCCGGTCTTCTCCTCGTCGTGCTTGGTGCCCGAGCCGAAGGACGAGATGTACATGTCCTGGAACAGCGAGTGGTCGGCGGGACGCATGAACACCTCGGCGCCGAGCGCGTTGCGGAACTTCATGTCCGACAGCGCCGCGGCCACCTTCTTCGGGTCGGCGGACTTGGCCTTGTCCAGCGCGGCGGCGAACATGTCCATCTGGTTCTTCATGCGCAGGTACCACCAGCCCTGCTGGCTGGCGCCACCGTGCTTCTTCAGAAAGGCGTCGGCGAAGGCCTCCATCTCGGGCGCCGGCACGTTGGTGTGCCACTCGCTGATCTGGAAAACCTGGTGGTCCAGCCCCGTCTGCTTGATGGCCGTCGGCGCGCCGGCGCCACCCGCGTAGTAGGTGTACCAGCCGACCTTGAGCCCGGCATCGGCCGCCGCCTTCAGCAGCAGCGCCATGTCGTTGCCCCAGTTGCCGGTGATCACCGAGTCGGCGCCCGAGGCCTTGATCTTGGCGACGTAGGGCGCGAAGTCGGTGATCTTGAGCAGCGGGTGCAACTCGTCGCCGACGATCTGGATGTCGGGCCGCTTGGCCTTGATCATCTCGTTGGCCGCCTTGCGCACGGCATGGCCGAACGAGTAGTCCTGGCCGATGATGTAGACCTTCTTGATGTCGGGACGGCCCTTCATGAAGTTGGTCAGGGCGGCCATCTTGATGTCGGAGTTGGCGTCCCAGCGAAGGTGCCAGAAGCTGCACTTCTCGTTGGTGAGCGCCGGGTCGACGGCGGCATAGTTGAAGTACAGCACCTCCTAGCCGGGGTTGCGCTCGTTGTACTTGGCCACGAACTCCGAGATGGCAATCGCGGCGCCCGAGCCGTTGCCCTGGGTGATGAAGCGCACGCCGGCATCGATGGCCTTCTGCACCTGCACCAGGCTTTCCTGCGGGCTGCCCTTGTTGTCGTAGGCCACCGCCTCGAGCTTCTGGCCGCCGAGCACGCCGCCGCGGGCGTTGATCACCTCGACCAGGTACTGCAGGTGCTTCAGGCCATGCTCGCCGATCGTCGCGCCGCCGCCCGACAAGGGGTCGACGTAGGCGATCTTGACCTGCGCCCACGCCGAAGCAGCCGCGGCCATCAGGGCGGCGGCGATGGCCATGCGCGCGAAGGGGATCTTTCGTCTCATGCGGTGCTCCTGGTCGAAGTCGGTCAACGGGCGGAACTTAGTCGAAACGCCCCACCTGAGGCTTCGGTATCAACCCGCAAGCTCGCGTCGCCAGCGTGACTCGACGCCCGGCGCGATCCGGGGCCGCCGCCTCGCGCCGCCCGACCGGCCTTGCCGTGCCCGCCGGCGCCTCCGGCCAGACCGAGGCCGAGGCGGCCGGCCGGTGACGGCCTGGGCGTCGATGCCGTCGGCCGGTCATGCCACCTACACTCGCGCACCCGCTTCGACCCACCGCGAACGATGAACGCCACCGAGATCGAGTCGCGCCTGCGCGCCGCGCTGAACCCCACGCGCATCGAAGTCGAGGACGACAGCCACCTGCACGCCGGCCATGCCGGCGCCCGCGAAGGCGGGCACTTCACGGTGCGCATCACGAGCCCGCGTTTCACCGCGCTCACGAGGGTGGCGCGACATCGCCTCGTGTATGATGCCCTCGGGCCTCTGGCCCCGCAGCGTGTGCATGCGCTGGCCATCGTGGCCAGGGCGCCCGACGAGTCGACCGACGAAGTCTGAGTTGCGCTCCGCCCTCCCCAGTCCGACCTTTCGACCCACCGGCCCGGCTGCGCCCAGCGCGCGCCACCGTCCGCCGGCCCACCTCAAAGTGCACTCCCTCATGAAGCCCACTACGAACGCCGTGCGCGCCCTCTTCCGCGTCGCCGTCATTGCCTCCGCCGCTGCGCTCGTGCCCATGGGCGTCATGGCGCAGAACCTCGCCATCGTCAACGGCAAGGCCGTGCCCAAGGCCCGGCTCGATGCGCTGGTGAAGCAGGCGCAGCGCGCCGGCCAGCAGGTGGGCCCCGAGGTCATGCAGCAAGCGCGCGACCAGGTCGTGCTGCGCGAGATCTTCGCGCAGGAGGCCACGCGCCTGGGCATCGCCGCCAGCGCCGACTACCGCGAGCAGATCGAGCTCGCGCGCCAGAGCATCCTGATCCGCGAGCTCTTCGCCGACTACCAGCGCAAGAACCCGGTCACCGACGAACAGGCGATGGTCGAATACAACAAGTTCAAGGCGCAGGCGAGCGGCACCGAGTACCGCGCCCGCCACATCCTCGTCGAGAAGGAAGAGGAGGCCAAGGCGCTCATCGTGCAGCTCAAGGGCGGCGCCAAGTTCGACGAGCTGGCGAAGAAGCACAGCAAGGACACCGGCTCCGGCGAGAAGGGCGGCGACCTCGACTTCGCCAAGCCCGACAGCTACGTGCCCGAATTCGGCAAGGCCCTCGTGGCGCTGAAGAAGGGCGAGATGACCGACGCACCCGTGAAGAGCCAGTTCGGCTTCCACATCATCAAGCTCGAAGAGACGCGCGAGGCGCCCTTCCCCGCCTTCGAAGACGTGAAGGGCCAGCTCAAGCAGCGCCTGGAGCAGATGAAGGTGCAGGCCTACCAGGAAGAGCTGCGGGCCAAGGCGAAGACCGACTACAAGTTCGGCGCGCAGTAAGGCCCACCGGGAGCGCCTGACGGCGCCGCCCCCTCAGGGGCAAACGCCGGCGGACCAGCAGCGCCGGATCCGCGGGCGTCCGCCGACCAGGCTCAGCGCGCGTCGGCGCTGATGATGTCTCCGAAGCGCACCCAGGTCTTGCCGTCGAAGCGCATCAGCTGCACGGCCTGGATCGGCGCGAAGTCGCTCGCCGAGGTGTTGATCTTGATGCCGGGGATCAGCGTGTCGGGCGCGAAGTCCTTGAGCGACGCCGCCTGCCGCATCACGTTCTCGCGCGTCAGGTCGTCGCCGCACTGCTTGAGCACCTGCACCAGCGTCTTGGCCACCGTGTAGCCATAGACGTTGGTGTTGTCGATCAGGCTGCCCTCGGGGTAGTACTTCTTCATGAAGGCCTGCCACTCGCGCATGCCGGGATCATTGGCCCATTGGCTGTCGGTCGGGTCCTTGATGTAGGCGGTGGAGATGAGGCCCACCGACTGGTCCAGGCCCGCCGGCGTCAGCACGCTGCCCACGCCCACCGAGACGTTGTTGAGGTAGTGCGTCACCTTCCACCCGATGTCGTGCACCTTGCGGATGGCCTGCGCGGCGAACTTCGGCGTCGTGATGTTGACGAAGACGTCGGCGCCCGAGGCCTGCAGCTGGACGATCTGCGAGTCGACGGTCGGGTCGGCGACCTCGTAGCTGACCTTGGCCACGATCATCGTCTTGGCCTTGTCGCCGAGGCCGTCCTCCAGCCCCTTCAGGTAGTCCTTGCCGTAGTCGTCGTTCTGGTAGAGCACGGCGATCTTGGCACCGGGCTTCTCCTTCAGGATGTGCCTGGCGTAGATCGTCGTCTCGGTCTGGTAGTTGGGCTGCCAGCCCATGGTCCAGGGGTTGCCCTTGGGGTCGTTCCACTTCGTCGCGCCGGTGGCGACGAAGAGTTGCGGCACCTTCTTGGCCTGCATGTACTTCTGGATCGCCGTGTTCGACGGCGTGCCGAGCGTCTGGAAGACGAGCAGCACCTCGTCCTGTTCGACCAGGCGGCGCACCATCTCCACCGTCTTGGGCGGGCTGTAGCCGTCGTCGAGCGTGATGAACTCGATCTTGCGGCCGTTGATGCCGCCCTCGTCGTTGATCTTCTTGAAGTAGGCCGCCTCGACCTTGCCGATGGTGCCGTAGGCCGAAGCCGGGCCGCTGTAGGGCATGGTCTGGCCGATCTTGATCACCTTGTCGCTGGCGCCGGGGTCGTAGCGCTTCTGCGCCAGGGCGCCGGGGGTGGCCAGGGCCAGGCCGAGCGCCAGGGAGGCGAGGACGGGCACCAGGCCGGTCGTGCCGGTGGGGGTCTTGAAGCTCATCGCGGATCTCCTCGCGGGACGGGTTGCAGGGCAGGCTGGGCTTGCGCCGGTGCGGGTGGCTTGCGCCGCCATGTCGCCATCCGAGCCCAGGCCAGGCGGATGGCGCCGTGGATGCCTTGCGGCATCAGGAACATGAAGCCGAT
>JAEUPE010000010.1 GCA_016790435.1 Rubrivivax sp.
CCGGCTGGGACGAGGACGTCGCACTCGACGCCATGGAAGAGACGCTGCGCGCCCGGCTCGACGAGCTCGGCCCGCGCAAGGCCCGCGCGGCGCTGCCGCCCGGGGTGCCGGTGCCCAACCCCGACTACGACGAGAGCAAGAGCCCGGTGATCGATGTCGACGGGCACCCCGTGCGCGTGCTCCTGTCGATGGCCGACCCGCGCGTCATGGTCTTCGGCGGCCTGCTCACCGACGCCGAGTGCGACCAGATGATGGCGCTCGCCGGCCCGCGGCTGGCCCGCAGCGAGACGGTGGACAACGCCACCGGCGGCAGCGAGGTCAACGCCGCGCGCACCAGCGACGGCATGTTCTTCGAGCGCGGTGAGGTCGGCCTCATCGACAAGATCGAGCGCCGCCTGGCCAAGCTTGTGCGCTGGCCGCTCGAGAACGGCGAGGGCCTGCAGGTGCTGCGCTACCGCCCCGGTGCCGAGTACAAGCCGCACCACGACTACTTCGACCCCGTGCACCCCGGCACCGCGCGCATCCTGGAGCGTGGGGGCCAGCGCGTCGGCACGGTCGTCATCTACCTCAACACCCCCGAGGGCGGCGGCGCCACCACCTTCCCCGACGTTGGCCTCGCGGTCGCGCCGGTGAAGGGCAACGCCGTCTTCTTCAGCTACGACAAGGCCCACGTCAGCACCAAGACGCTGCACGGCGGCGCGCCCGTGACGGCTGGGGAGAAGTGGGTGACGACCAAGTGGATGCGCGAGCGCGAGTTCAAGTAGCGCGGGGCCGGCTGCTCGGCCTCTGAGTGCTGTCCCGCCGAGTGCGGTCCGCTCGAGGCCTGTCCGGCCGAGTCCTGGTCGGCCGGGCTGCATCCGACGGCCCTGGCTGGCCCATCGGATGGCGGCCCGCCTCGGGGCCGCCGGCTACACCGCCACGGTCTCTCCGTGCTGCGGCACGCGCACGTCGCGCCATCCGAGCTCGCGTTCGATGGCCTGCCGCATCGCGTCGGAGGCTTCGGCCTCGCCGTGCACGACGAAAGTCCGAGCCGGTGCGGTGCCGCGCATGCTGCGCAGCCACTGCAGCAGCTCGTGCCGGTCGGCATGGCCCGAGAAGCCCTGCAGGTGGTGCACGGCAGCGCGCACGGGCACGAACTCGCCGTGGATCTTCACCTCGCGCTCGCCAGCCACGAGACGCGCGCCGCGGCTGCCGCCGACCTGGAAGCCCGCGAACACGATGGCGTTCCGCTCGTCCGGCGCGAGCGACTTCAGGTGGTGCAGCACGCGGCCGCCCGTGGCCATGCCGCTGGCGGAAATGATGACGCGCGGGTAGCGCGAAGCGGACAGGCGCATCGACGCCGCGGCGTCGGCGACGATGCGCACGCCGTCGAGCAGGTGCGCCATCTCGCTCGCCTCCACGCGCAGCAGCTTGAGGTGCCGGCGGTAGAGCGCCGTGGCCTCCGCCGCCATGGGGCTGTCGAGAAAGATCGGCAGTTCGCCCGGGATAGCGCCGGCCTTGCGCAGGCGCTGCAGCACGAGCAACAACGCCTGCGCCCGGCCGACGGCGAAGGCCGGCAGCACCACGCTGCCGCCGCGCTGCACCGTCTCGCTCACGATGCCGGCCAGCTGCGCCGGCGTGTCCTCGACGCAGTGCTCGCGGTTGCCGTAGGTGGACTCGACGATCAGCACGTCGGCGCTCTCCGGCGGCATCGGCGGCGGCATCAGCAGGTCCTGCGAGCGGCCGACGTCACCGGAGAAGACGATGCGCGCGCCGTGGTCCTCCAGCCGCACGGCGCAGGCGCCGAGCAGATGGCCCACCGGCGTGAGGCGGATGCGGCTCGTGCCGATCTTGAGTTCCCGGCCCGGCGCGAGCGGCACGAACTGCGCGATCGCCCGCCGCGCGTCGGCCTTGGTGTACAGCGGCAGCGCCTTGGCGTGGCGCGAATAGCCGTAGCGGTTGGCACGCCGTGCGTCTTCTTCCTGCAGGTGCGCGCTGTCGAGCAGCAGCACGGCGGCGAGGTCACAGGTGGCCGGGCTGGCGTGGATGGGCCCGCGGAAGCCGTGCTTCACCAGCGCCGGCAGGTAGCCGCTGTGGTCCAGGTGCGCGTGGCTCAGCACCACGGCGTCGACGCCGCGCAACGCGTCTGCCCAGTGCCAGTTGCGTTCCCGCTGCTGCTTGAAGCCCTGGAAGAGTCCGCAGTCGAGCAGGATCTGCCGCTCGCCGGTGTCGACGAGGTGGCGCGAGCCGGTGACGCCGTCGGCGGCGCCGAGGAAGGTGAGCTTCATGGCTTGGGTGACGAACGTTCAGGCGCCGAGGTCCTGCAGCGAGGCCGATTCCAGCACCGTCACGCCTGGCGCCGCCTCGGCGAGGCTGCGCAGCAGCGCGCGAGCGAGCGTGCGGGCCTCGATCGGCCGCCAGGCCTTGGGGACGAGTCCGGCCAGCGGCCGCGTGACGGCCAGCGCCAGCACCTCGCCGAACCGCGGCGCTTGCGCGAGGCTGGCCCGGTCGCCGGCCAGCAGCGAGGGCCGCGCGATGACGAGGTGGCGAAAGCCGACGGTCTTCAGCGCCGCTTCCATCTCGCCCTTGGTGCGGTTGTAGAACGTGCGTGATTTCGCGTCGGCGCCGAGCGCCGAGACAACGGCGAAGTGCGTGACGCCCGCGGCCGCTGCGGCGCGCGCGAAGGCGAGCACGGCGTCGTGGTCGACGGTGCGGAAGGCCGCCTGCGAGCCCGCCACCTTGATGGTGGTGCCCAGGCAGCAGATGGCCCACTCGGCGCGCGGCAGCGGTGGCAGGGCGGCGAAGTCGACGACATGCACGCGCTGGGCGGGTCCCGTGGGCGCCATCTCGCGGCGTACGAGCAGGTGCAGGGGCTGCGGCCCCGTCCACAGCGTCGCAAGCGCACGCCCGACGAGGCCGGTGGCGCCGGCCAGCAGGGCGCTGCGCAGGCTGTACGGCGTTGGGGGGCTGGGCAGGGGCATGGGGTGAGCGTAGCGCATGCGCGCCGCTGTCCCGCTCTTTGCTGCGGCGAGGAGGAGGTTTGGTGGGCTATTGGGCAGGCCGGGTCTCGCCCCGGCGGGCGACCTACTTTCTTTGCTCGTGCAAAGAAAGTAGGCAAAGAAAGCACGTGGATGGCCTGAGACGGTTGATTGCTTTCTGAGGCGGGCCTCCATTTGGCCGGCGCGCTCCGGACGGAAACACCAACGAAACAGCTGCGCGCGGCGACACGCGCTCGAGAGAACGGCCGAGGCCGCCGCCGGAGCGCGTAGCGCCGATCCCGAACTCCCGAGCGCCTCTCGAAGCGAGAAAGCCGATCGTTGGTGTTTGTGGCCGAAGCGCGCAGGCCAAACTGAGGCCCGCCTCCGTAGCGAGCCCATCGCATCAGGACATCAAGGTGCTTTCTTTGCCTACTTTCTTTGCACCAGCAAAGAAAGTAGGTCGCCCGCCGGGGCGAGACCCGGCCGCGTCCGAGTCCTCCGACTCGCGGAGACCCGCGCAATGAACCGCGCCGCTAGCGAAACGAAGCCAGCATCCTCTCCAGCGCCATCGTGAACGGCTGCTGCAGCGCCGGCAGCGTGAGCAGCAGCCCGAGCAGGCCCACGCCCAGCGTCACGGGGAAGCCGATGGCGAAGATGTTGATCTGCGGCGCCACGCGCGAGACGGCACCGAGCACGAGGTTCACGAACAGCAGCATCGTGATGAGCGGCAGCGCGATCCACAGCCCCGTGCTGAAGATCTCAGCACCCCAGCGGTGCGGCTGCACCTGGCGCAGGAAGGCGAAAGGCTCGGGCCCGACCGGGAAGGCCTGGAAGCTCTGCACCAGCGCCGCGATGACGATGAGGTGGCCGTTGATGACGATGAACAGCCACGCCACCGTGGTGCCGAAGAAGCGCGAGCTCGCCGTCGCCTGGCTGGCGCTGATGGGGTCGAAGAAGCCGGCGAAGTTGAGGCCCATCTGCAGTCCGATCAGTTCACCCGCGAACTCCACGGCCGCGAAGACGAGGCGCACCGAGAAGCCGAGCGCGACGCCGATGATCATCTGCTGCGCCACCAGCGGCAGCACCAGCGGCAGCGAGTCGAGCGGCACCGCCGCCACCTCCGGCAGGGTGGGCTGCGCGGCGAGGGCGATGAATGCAGCGAGCGCGACCCGCACGCGCGCCGGCACGGCGCGCTGGCTCAGCACGGGCAGGGCGCTGAAGAGCGCCAGCGCGCGCAGGAAAGGCCACAGCAGCGGCTGCAGCCAGCCGATGAGCTGCGCTTCAGTGAAGGTGATCACTGGGTGGGCGGCGCCGCGGCTGGGGCGCCTCAGCCCACGGCCGAGGGCAGGGCCATGAGCGTGCGCTGGATGTACTCGACGAGCGTGGTCAGCATCCAGGGCCCGGCGACCGCCAGAACGACGACGGCGGCCACGACCTTGGGCACGAACGACAGCGTCGCCTCGTTGATCTGCGTCGCCGCCTGGAAGATGCTGACCAGCAGGCCGACGACGAGAATGACGCCGAGCACCGGCGCCGAGACCATGAGCAGGATCGTCAGGCCCTGCTGGCCGGCGGTGAGGACTTGTTGGGCATCCATGGGTGGGAGGCTGGTGGCTGTCAGGTCGAGTGGGGTCGAGTCAGGTCGCGTTCGGTTGGGTTGCGCGAGGTCGAGTCAGGTCGTGTCACGTCGCAAATGACGCCGCGAGCGAGCCGAGCAGCAGGTTCCAGCCGTCGGCGAGCACGAAGAGCATGAGCTTGAAGGGCAGCGCCACCAGCACGGGGCTCAGCATCATCATGCCCAGGCTCATCAGCACGCTGGCGACGATCATGTCGATGATGAGGAAGGGGATGAAGATCATGAAGCCGATCTGGAAGGCGCTCTTCAGCTCGCTCGTCACGAAGGCCGGCACGAGCACGGTGAGCGGCACGTCTTCGCCCTTCACCTCGGCCGGCAGCTTGGCCAGGCGCGCGAACAGGGCGACGTCGCTCTGGCGCGTCTGCTTGAGCATGAATTCGCGCAGCGGCTTCACGCCCTCCTGCAGCGCCTGCTCGGCCGGCATCGTGCCGGCGGCGTAGGGCACCCAGGCCTGCTGGGAGATCTTGTCGATCGCCGGGCCCATGACGAAGAAGGTGAGGAAGAGGCTGAGGCCGATGACCACCTGGTTGGGCGGCGCCGCCTGCGTGCCGATGGCCTGGCGCACGAGCGACAGCACGATGACGATGCGCGTGAACGCCGTCATCAGCAGCAGCACCGCCGGCAGGAACGACAGCGCCGTGAAGAACAGCAGCGTCTGCACCGGCACCGAGAAGCTGGTGCCGCCCGGGCCCTGGCCGATGACGAGCGGCAGGCTGCCGCCCATGCCGCCGGCCTGCTGGGCGACGGCTGGCGCCGCCGCGGCGAGGAGCAGCAGCACCGCCATGCAGCGTCTTGGCCAGGCGGCCGCCGCAGATCCGGCTTTGCCGGGCCGCTGGCGGTGCCTCCCGGGCGGAGGCGCCGAAGGCGCACCGCGGGCGGCGAATCTACCGGCCATGGTGATCGGGTCCCTGGCCGCGCAGGCGGCCGAGCAGTTGGGCGAAGGTGGCCGAAGCGGGGCCTTGCGTGGGCGCCAGGTCGTCCACCGAGGCGGGCACCGTGGGCGCCACGGGCGTGAGCGGCGGCAGGGCCGTCATCGTGTGCAGCGTCGTGATGCTCTGCGGCGTGACGCCCAGCACCAGCCACAGCTTCTCGTCACCGCGGCCGAGTTCCACCGTCACCACCTTCTGCGAAGCCGACAGCGGCAGCACGGCCACCGTGCGCGCCGTGCCCACCGCGGCGTTCGCGCCCAGCAGCTGCGAGCGCTTGAAGAGCCACAGCAGCAGCGGGATCGAGGCCACGATGGCCAGGAACCACGCCAGCGCCGTCCAGTTCATTCCCATGTCCGCTGGCGCCAGGTCACGTGCGCGAGAGCCGGCGCATGCGTTCGCTCGGCGTCACGATGTCGGTCAGGCGGATGCCGAACTTCTCGTTCACCACCACCACCTCGCCCTGTGCGATGAGGAAGCCGTTGA
This sequence comes from Rubrivivax sp., assembly GCA_016790435.1. Taxonomy (GTDB): domain Bacteria; phylum Pseudomonadota; class Gammaproteobacteria; order Burkholderiales; family Burkholderiaceae_C; genus Rubrivivax. Next base: position 6,006 of record JAEUPE010000010.1, read on the forward strand.
CGAGCACGTCCATCGGCTCGCCGGCCATCGTCTCGAGCTCCACCACCGAGCCCTGCGCCAGCTGCAGGATGTGCTTGATGGGCACCCGCGTGCGTCCCAGCTCCACGGCGAGCTGCACCGGGATGTCCAGGATCATGTTGAGGTCGTTGCCCGGCGCCGCGCTGCCGGCACCGCCGGTGGGCGCGAAGTTGGTGAACGAGGCGGGCGCCACGCTCTCCACGGGCGCCGCCACCTCGCTGGCGACGGCGTTGGCGCCTTCGGACGCGCCCTTGCTCTCCGAGAGGGCGGCGGCCCACTCGGCGGCCATCTTGTCTTCTTCGGACATGCCGCCGGCGGCGGCGGCTCCATCAGCTGCCATGTTGCGACTCCGCGAGCCAGC